>DASXJO010000079.1:0-29195 GCA_036497385.1 Candidatus Angelobacter sp.
AAAGGCACGGGTTTGGGCCTGAGCATCTGTTACGGAATCGTCAAGGAACATGGCGGAGAGATCCATGCGGAAAACCTGGAACCGCATGGCGCGCGCATCGCTCTGGAACTTCCGGTGGAAGTGGCCACCTTCGCTGCCCAGAGCGTTTGAAATTCACCAAGGCAGCGAAACACGAAGGTGCTCTGTTTGTGGTCCATCCTGCCAACGGACGCACAAATCCGCAATCGCGTGTGAATATGGCCTTTGCCGCGCTAAATGTTGAAACGCGTGTAAAGCATTATTCCCGCCATCAGGAAAAACAACAAGGCAGAGCCCGCGCCGCAAACTCTTACCCAGGGTTCAATCCTGTTCATTTTCACAATCAGGTCCTGTTGTTCTTTGGCCATATGGGCTTCAGAATTTCCCAGGAACAATTGATCGTCTTCGTGCATGGAAAGGGTGCTGCGGTAGATCAGAAGTACGATCAGCACGACTGTTAAACCGGCCCAAAGAATGAGGAGAGGCGTCATCATGAAACACCACCTTGAATTTTGGCCGGTTCCGCTTACAGAGAGGCCGCAACCGCGGGTCGCGGCGAGGGTGTAGGTGGAACCTTTACGGGCATTATAAGCCTGCCGCACACAACAAAATCCAGTATTTTCGAGAGTTGCTGAAGTGAAGCAAGCGGCGCGTGCCGGGGTGGAGTCGGGTCACCCTCGAAGATTGTGCGACCCAGAGCTCTGCGGCCTCATCTAAACGAAAGAAGCCTAATAGAATCAGCGATGAACCCGTGTATAATAGGGCTTGAGTCAGCTTTAAGGAGACGATCAATGGCTACAACCACAACCCCAAACGTAGAAACCACTCCCAAATTGCCGGTCAATTTGACTCCCACGGCAGTGACCAAGGTCAAGGAGATCATGGGCCAGCAGAATCCAGTGCCGGCCGGTTTGCGTATCGGCGTTGTCGGCGGCGGCTGCTCCGGCTTCTCCTACTCGATGTCCTTTGAGAACGCGCCCGGCGTCATGGATAAGGTCTATTCCTTTGACGATCTAAAAGTTTACGTGGATGCGACCTCCGCCATGTATCTGAATGGCTGCGTCGTGGACTTTGTGGAAACCCTGGAAGCTTCAGGCTTTAAGTTTGAGAATCCGAACGTAAAAAGCACATGCGGTTGCGGATCTTCCTTCAACGTGTAAGCAGGGATTTTTCCAAAGAGAGATTTAGAGCTTCGTCGCAATGGCGAGGCTTTTGTTTCTTAGTTCTGTCCCGGAGTCGGCGTGGGTGTCGCCGTCTGCACGGGCGTGGGCTGTGCGTCTGGATTTTTACTGCCGGAGCTGCCTGTCGCATTTCCTCCAGCCCGAGGCCCGGCCACGGTTATGCCACTACCGTTGTTTAGTTCCAGCCGCGGGTCATACACGAAATACCATTGGTCGTATTCGTCTTTGTCATTGAATTCTTTGATCGCATGTTTCTTGCTCACACTGGCAACGCCCATAATCTGGCCGCCGCCTATGGTCGGGCCATTGATGGGGTTGGTCGGGAGTGTCCCGGTTCCGCCTCCACCCGTGCCGCCGCCTGTGGAAGGAGGGGGATTGCTCGGCAGCGTTCCTGTGGGACCGCTTTGATTGCCATTTGGATTCGGCGCGGGAATCTTGATTTCGGCTTCACCCACGTGCACCATCTTCCAGTCGGACTCGCCGGTGATGGGATCTACATATTTCTTACGTAAAAAGCGGACGTGATTGGTGTTCTCCAGTTGCTCAATGGAAGCCGGATAACGGCCGCCATTTTTATGGGCAAATCGCTTTACGGCGGTGGCATAGTCTTTGCCGCGATGTATCAACTCTTCTTCTTTGTCGCGCTTGATCTGCTGCGCAATCCGCGGCGCTTCCACGGAAAGGGCAATCAGCATCAGCAGGAGCGTGAGCATCACCGCCAGCAACACATAGCCGGACTCTGTTGATCGCGCCCGGCCTGATTTCATGTAACGCATCTTCATTCTCGCAAGGCTACTTGGCAGTCACTTGGATTGTCTGCCGATTGCTGTTCAGCATGTCCTCAATGACCACACTGGTGTTATTGATCTGGACGACCTTATATTTTCGTTCCACGATGTCACCCTGCCGGGCCACGAATACTTCACCTTCATCAGCAAGAAAGATCCTTTTCGGTTCGCTGCTCTTGCTGGCAAAGCCGTAAAACTTGAGCGGGATCGGCGGTGGAGGCGGCGTGGGCGTCGGTGTGGGCGGCGGTTCAGGCCCATATGGCTGCCTGACACTCGCAATGGTCTTTTCGACGGGTTTTAATTCTTCCATCCGAAAAATATTTCTTCCGCCCGCTTCATACTTTTTGTTTTGGCTCGCAGCCAGGATGTCAAGACGCAATCTTGGATCAAGCGTGTTGTCAGGAAGTTGGGGTGCTGTAGTCGTCTTTCGAGACGATTGGGTTGCCGTTTGGGTGGACGGTGCGGGAGCTGGAGCGGGAGCAGGCGCAGGAGCTGCGGCGGAGCTGGTGCCAAAATCGACAAAGTTGTAAATGCCAACCAGCAGCAGGATCGCCAGCAATGCGATCATCCATCGCACCTGCTTTTTATTTTCCGCGCCTATCTTCACGTAAGGTCCTTCTCCTGTTGCTATGAATGTTGCGGCCGATTCGCCGCTGCTAGCTTTCTTTCAGGAACGTTTCAGCTTTTATCTGCAGTGATACCACTCCGCCTTCCTGGCTGTTGAGGGAGATTTGATCAATGATAAACACGAACTTGTCCTGCTCCATGGCATTGATAAACCGCGCAACTTTTTCGTACTCGCCGGTAACAGTCGTCTCAACATTGACGCGCTGCACGTCAGGCAGTTCATTCTTTTCTGTGGTCCCGTTCCGGTCCTGGTTATAACGGATTCCAGCGGTGGACACGCCGGCATCCTTCATCAGCTTTTCCAGGTGCTGCGATATCTGGGAAAACTGGCCGGGCACTTTCTCCTGGTAAAATTTCTTTACGTCCACCCGGGTCTGCGCCAGTTTTTTGTCTATTCCAATCAGCGGCGTGACTTCACGCGTCAGCGCCTGCTTCTGCTCCCGCAGGCTTTCTTCCTGCGCCGCTCGCGCAGCTGGACTGGATCCTGGCAGCAACAGGTAAATGATCAGCAACAAATTCACCCCGCCAAGGATGGCCAGTATTGTCGTAAATTGCTTCCGCGTCTTTTCCAGATGATTCATTTAGAAGCCCTCCCTGTTGCTGGTGCGCGCGGGTTGAGCCGCCGCGGGAGAGTAATAGGTCACAATATCGAACTTGTAAAGCTGCGCTTCACTCTTCTGCTGTTTTTGCATGGCTTCAGCCGTGATTTGCGGATTGCGAAAGCGCTCTGACTTCTCCATTTTCTTCTGGAGCTCAAGTCCATTCTCGTGAGTATCGCCCATCACGATTAACGTCAGCTTAAGACGATTATCCGTAGTTACTTCTGGATGGACTGAACTGAGGAAGGCACGCGCGGGCATGATTCTCTGGAGATCATTGAATAGCTGCGTCCAGGAAAGCTGGCGGCGATTGATCTGTCGGTTCCAGTAATTTTTCTGTTCGTTAATGTCGTGATTTTCGGGGAGATTGGAGATTGCCTCCGCGGCAGCGCGCTTTTTTTGCAGATCGGCAATTTCAGCCTGCAACTGCTTGATCCGCTGGCCGGACTGTGACGATTTATCAAAGTTTCTCCATGCAAATCCTATGAGCACAAGCATGAGCAACGCCGATATTCCGATGGCCGCGCTCCAGCGCACGTAAAATTGCCGTACATCCTCATATTTCTGTGTCGCGAGATTGATATTGAGGCGCATTATCCCAGCAAAGCCCCCACAATTCCCGCCATGCTCGTAGGCGAAACATGCTCACCGCTCAGGTTCTGCTCAACACCCAGTTCCGGCGCCAGTTCCTGAACCTGCGCACCGGTCTGTTGATGAAGCAGGGGGCCAAGTTCGTCAAGCGGGGCCGGCCCTCCCACATAAATTTTTTCGATGTGCGCGGCAAAGGTATCTTCAAAAAAGACGATCGAGGGCAACACAGCTTCTGACAGCTCGGTAGCGGAAAAAAAGCCGCCATGCGGGCTATCGAGCGTGCGCACCAGCCGCAATTCTTGCCGCTCAATGGCCGTGATGGTAATGTTCATCGGGTCAACTTTCAGTACCAGCGTGGGACTCTCCCCATCCACCAGCCCAAGCGCCGCAATGGACGATGGCAATACCACGCCGGGCTCATATCCAATATCGCGGAAGGCTTTTTCATATTCGTCAATGATTTCGCGCGGAGCCACAGCGGCCGCTACCCTGACAGTCCCATTGGCACGTGTTACATCGTAAGAAAGCGTCGCCTGGTCCACATCAAAGGGAAGCGATTTCTTAAGGCGAAAACGAAGGACTGGCTCGATCTCATCGCGCTTGGTGGGCAGGGAATCAAAATCCAGCAGCATCATGCGAATCGCCACGTCCGGCAACACCACAATTACGTCTTTTGATTTTCCCGCCACCGATCCCAGAGCGCCGCTCAGTGCCGTGCGCAAGGCTTCCGGCTTCAGTATGTTGGGAATGTTGAGGCCCGGAGCGATAGTGCCTTCACTGAAGCGTCTTGAGGTAAAGACCTCGAGCTTCGATGTCTTTTCGGAGGCGCGCGCGGCAATTACCCCTTCAGAGGTGATTTCACACGCCAGCCGTGGCCGTACCGTTTTTTGTTGCGAACCTGCCATTTTTATCTCGTAGTCTCGATGAACGTGACCTTGTTGATTTCCTTCATCGTGGTGACGCCGGCTCTGACGCGCGCCAGCGCCGAATCGCGCAGAAACTTCATTCCTTCTTCATGCGCGGCCTTGCGAATTTCCGATGACGGCCGCTTCTCAAGAATCAGTTCACGGATGCGATCAGAGAGGTCCAGCAGTTCGTGGATCGCCGTTCGTCCGTGATAGCCGGTGCCGCCGCACTCGATACATCCGGGGCCATCGTAGAACGTTACATCGCGCCATTCTTTCGGCGAGAGGCCAAAGTTTTCCAGCTCTTGATCCGAATAACGCACAGGCGCCTTGCAGTGAAGGCAAATCATTCGCACCAGCCGTTGCGCCAGCACGCAGTTCAACGCTGAAACAAAGTTATATGGTTCCACTCCCATGTTCAGGAATCGTCCCAGTACGTCAACCACGTTATTGGCGTGGACCGTGGTAAACACCAGGTGTCCGGTGAGCGCCGATTGAATCGCGATCTGCGCGGTTTCCGTGTCGCGGATTTCGCCCACCATGATCTTGTCAGGATCGTGGCGCAGAATGGACCGCAGTCCGCGCGCAAAGGTGAGCCCCTTCTTCTCATTTACCGGAATCTGCGTGATGCCGTGGATCTGGTATTCCACCGGATCTTCAATCGTGATGATCTTGTCTTCATCGGTCTTGATTTCGTTTAGCGCGGCATAGAGCGTCGTGGTTTTGCCGCTGCCCGTAGGACCGGTGACCAGCACCATGCCGTAGGGTTCCAGAATATAGCGCCGGAATTTCCTCAGGTCTTCTTCGTCAAAGCCCACAACGTCCAATACCAGGTTGCGGAACTTCTCGCTCATCGATTCTTTGTCCAGCACGCGAAGCACGGCATTTTCGCCGTGAATGGTCGGCATGATGGACACGCGGAAATCGATCAGGCGACCGCTGTATTTCACACGGAAGCGCCCGTCCTGGGGTACGCGGCGTTCCGCGATATCCAGCTCGCTCATGACCTTGATGCGCGTGATGATGGTGGAATGATGTTCCTTGGCCATGGGCTGCATGGCGGGCGTGAGTACTCCATCAATTCGATACTTCACAACCACGGAGTCGCTTTCAGTCTCAACGTGGATGTCACTGGCTCTCTTTTGTAGGGCCGTGAAAATAGTGGTGTCCACCAGCCGGATGATCGGGCTAACGTCGGCTTCCGCAGAGCCGGTGATGCGGTCAATGGTAATGTTCTCGTCGCCGCTGCCTTCATCGTCCCGGACAACATCCAGCACAAAGCCTTCGCTGGCTTCTTCCAGCACGCGCTGTGACTGCTCGGTCTTCTTGAGAATCTCGCTGATCTGGACGAGGGTGGCGACTTTGGTCTTGATGCGCCGGTTCAGCAACAGCCCGATTTCATCGATCATCATCAGCTTGCTGGGATCGGCGATGGCGATGGAAAGTGTGCTGTCATTCTGTTCCAGCGGAACAAAGTTGTAGCGGAACATCAGGTCCACCGGGACGGTCTTGAACAGCTCAGCGTCCAGGTGGTAATCACGCAAATCCACGAACTCGCAACGATAGCGCGCGGCCATGTCGCGGGCCTTTTGCTCAGTGCCCTCTGCGAGTCCGTTAATCGGTAAAGCGGTTTCCATAACTGTCAAATTCTTTCGGTGCATATCATCCTACGGGTGTGCCTGTGCTCCCAGTGAAAAGATAGGCAGATACAGCGAGAGCAGCACAACCGCAACCGTAATGCCCATAAAAATCAAAATGACTGGTTCGACCAACTGCATGGCGGTAGAAAGCGAATTCTGCACGTCTTCCTCATAGAACTCCGATACTGAGTTCAGCATGGCCGGAAGCGCGCCGGTAGATTCGCCAACCTCGATCATCTCAATGGCCAGGTCAGGGAAAAAGTTTGTTTCTTCCAGGCTGTAAGAGAGTGAACGGCCTTCCCGGACGCGATTGGAAGCGTAGCCCACGTTGCTGGAAATCTTAAAGCTGTTGATGGATTGGCTGGCCGTCTCCAGGGATGGCACCAGCGGCAGCCCACCGGTCAGCAGAGTGGAAAGCGTTCTGGAGAACATGGCGATCTGGTACTTCATCCAGATTTCGCCAAACAGGGGCAGGCGGTAGCGCAGAGCGTCCAGCCACTTGGATCCCTTATCTGAACGGACGAAAAGCATAATCATGACGACCAAGCCCACCAGCGCGGCAAGGATAATGTAGTAGTAATTCTGGATCGCGCGTCCAACGCTCAACATGAACACGGTAATGGCCGGCAACTTGGCGTTCAGCGAGCTGTAAAGGTCGGCAAACTGTGGCACCACGTAGGTCATCAGGAATGTCAGCATCACTGTCAGGGCACAAATCAATAGCGCCGGATACCAGAGTGACGCAATCAGTTTCTTGCGGAATGAGACAGTTATGCGCTGGAAAGCGATATAACGGCCCAGCACTTCTTCAAGATTGCCGCTTCGCTCACCCGCCAACAGCGTAGTGGTATAGATCTTTGAGGTCGCTCCCTGGGCTTCAAAAGCCTGTGAGAGCAGTTCGCCACTCTTGACCCGCTCCTGCACGTTATCGAGAATTGCCTTAAATCGGGGGTTCTTCTGCCTCTTGCTAAGGATATTCAGGGACTTAAGGATTGGCAGGCCGGCTTTAATCAGGGTCAAAAATTGCTGGTTAAAAATGACAAACTGATCGGCTTTTAGGATCTTTTTGCGTGAGCCTCCGCCCATCGCCAGCAGTCCACGCTGGGTCTTGACCGAGTAAACCATGAAGCCCTGCTGGACAAAGCGCTCCCTGATCTCCTGTTCGGAGACGCCACTTTCAACCTGCTGGAGCACGTGGCCGCGCTCGTCCGCCATTTTAACCAGGAATTCAGCCATGAAATGAGAATACGGGGGAAGCTCCGGCTCCCTTACATAAGTCTAGCATTCTACGGATTGTTATCTCTATTTATTAGAATGGGGGGAACCCCCATTATTGCGCATTTTGCTGATTAATTTTACTAATTCTTCAGCTATCTAAAGTAATCAGATAGTGATTTACTGGGTTACGGGGCTGTCCTCAATGGTGTCCACCCCGGGGGGTGGGGTAAAGCGAAAAAGGCTGTCCTGGACAGGCACATTTTCCTCGATTTGAGAGAAGCGGAAGTCCGTAATGGTGCTGTCCACGCCATGGATCACGATCCGGTGGATCTGGTGGCTGGGAGAGACCTCAAGTACCACTTCTGAGATACGGTCCTTCATAATTTTAGGCACGCCGCGCATAACCACGTCACCCGCCTGCAGGGGATTAAGGTCGGGGGCCAGGGATAGGCCGTCCAGCTCTTTTTCCAGCTTGGTTTTGCCCAACAGGTAGCGCAATGGCGAACGGAGGTCATCCAGGTTTTTGGCTGGTGTCTTCTTGGCTTGGCGGTCCCCGGTTATGTAGAAGTAAGCCGTCTGGGAATCAATGAGAAACAGCTTTTCCCGAGGCACATGGTACTCCCAGCGCATGCGCGACGGCTTTTTGAGCCATAGGGTGCCGCTTTCCGTTCGCGAGATGCCGTCACCCTGGTAAATCTCAGTGAAACTGGCTTTGAACGTTTTCAGGTGATTGTAATGTTCATCCACGGCATGGGCCGTTGTGCGCACGTCAGGCGACTGGCTCTGCAGATAAAGTCCGCCGAGAAGAAGGAGCAGCGCTGCCGGAATTAGGTGCCGCGATTTCATGAAATCCTTTTAATGGTTAGATTCAGGCAAAACGCCACGGGAACTTATTTGTTACGGGTGTGATCGATAAAGCGGTATTTGGTTGGATCCTGCACGTCAACCGTCCCGTCGGGAAGGAGTTTGTATTCCGCGCCCTTGGGGTCTTGAGGCAGTCCAGGCAGCAGGCCGGCACGCACCATATCCAACCATCGGGAAGGCAGAACGCCTGTTCGTTCCCGATAGAGTTTCACACGCTGCTCCAATTGCTCAATGTCTTCCTCTGCCCGTAGTGACGCTAAATGCTGCATGGCCGTGTCTTTCACCTGCGGGTCAATACTGGTGTCATATACGGCTTTCCAGAGATATAAGGCAGTGCTACGATCTTCACCGTGCTCCGCCATCCGGGCTGCCATCACTTTCATCCAGGGCAGCGCTCCTGGAACCTCTGAGCCTTTAAAAAACGCCTCAGAGGCTGCTTTGTAATCTCGCCGGTCAAGATAGTGAATGAAGCCCAATGTGAAGTAGAGACGCCAGTAAGAAGGGTTTTCACGGATGCCTTTTTCCACCAGGGCCACCGCTTTCTCTGGCTGCCCTGCGCCTTCCGGAGGTGGCTGGCTTAGAAACAGGGACCCAAATTCGTAACTGACGATCAGGTGCGGATCAAGATCCGTGGTGATATCCAACAGCGGATAGAGCAAATCATATCGCATGGACCGCTGATTCGATTTCTCGCCGAAATACTGGACCGCGCGTGTCCAATAAATATCGGCTAGCAAACTGGAGTAGCCCAGGCTCAGGCGCTTGACCGATTTGCCGGAAGGCATGTACAGCACTTCTTCCAGCGTTACTTCTTTCCCTCGAAGTTTTTCCACCTGTGACCGGCACAGGACCGTACCGGCGAAGAGCACCACCAGCAGCACAGCGACGAGCGAGGTTACCAGGCGATTCGATTTCATTTCAAGTTACGCCGTTCAAAAATCAGCACCGCTGCCGCCACGGCAGATGCGGAGTAAAGCATGGCATAAAGCGTGTTGAACAGGATAAGACGCCCGCCGACACCCTGGTCATGGGCGGTTTGCGCAATCACATTGAGCGACGCGAAATTGGGCATGAGATAAGCGGCTGCAGTGGCCAATAATTTGGCGGCGCCTTTTGAAATGGCGGCGAAATTCTTCAGGTCTTCAGCAAAGGTCCCAATCACAAAAAGGGCAAAAGCAAAGATCGCGGAAAATATCGGCGAGGAGAAAGTGGAAAACAGGACCGTAAGGGCAGTCACGATCAAGAACTGAAGCACAGTGAAATAAATAGCTACCAGCAGCAGGGCGTCGGTCTTGTGCAATCCTTTCGTGACCAGCAAGGCAATGTAAAAGCCCGCCGTCATCAGGGCGGTATTCACAACCAGCGTCATGATGAGGCCCAGGTACTTGCCCAGAATGAATTCCCAGCGCCGCACCGGGCGGGAAAGAATCGTATAGAGCGTCTTTTTCTCAATCTCCTTTGATACCAATCCGATACCAAGAAAAATGGCGATGATCACTCCGAAGAGGGAAATGGAGCTTAGACCCACGTTGACCAGAATCAATCTCTCCATACCAATGGAGATCTGGCCGAAGAGGGGAGCGCTTGCCACCAGAAGCAGGACAAAAAGAATCAGGTTATAGAGAACCCGGTCGCGAACGGCTTCACGAAACGTATTCAACGTGATAGCGGTGAGGCGGGAAATCATGAAATCAGTTTCTCCTGCTCTGCCGTCCGGGCGAGGAAATATTCTTCCAGGGTGCCGTGCAACGGAGTCACGGAGATAAGCCGTGCCCTCTCGCGTCGCAGTTGTTCCAGGAGAGAATCAACATCCTCAATCCGGACAATCCCGCGCACGGTCTCCCCCGTTACATGCGATTCAACCAGGGAACTGGATACCGCGGAAAGTGCGTGCGCGCCGTCCCAGATGACTTCTGATTTCTCAGCTACGCTCGTTCTTATCTCGTTAATCGCCCCGATACCACGCAACTCGCCCTTGTGGATGACCGCGACGCGGTCACAGAGCGCCTCCGCGTCGGAAAGAATATGCGTGGAGAAAAAAATCGTTTTGCCATCGTCTTTCAGGCCCTGAATCAATTCGCGTACTTCATGGCGGCCCAGCGGATCGAGCCCGGACATGGGCTCATCGAGGAAGACCACTTCCGGGTCATGAATGATTGCCTGCGCAATGCCAACGCGCTGAAGCATGCCTTTTGAGAACTTGCGCAATTGTCGACTGCCTACATCACCTAACCCCACGCGGTCCAAAAGGCCGTCTATTTTTTGCTTACGCGTTTCCAGAGAGACTCCGGAGAGTCGCGCGTAATAATCCAGCAACTCATGCGCGCTCAGATAATCATAAAAGTAGGGTTGCTCCGGCAGAAAGCCGATGCGGCGCTTGACTTCAGGATCAAGGAAGCTTTTGCCCAGAATGGTAGCCGTACCAGACGTGGGAGAGATAATGCTCATCAGCAGTTTCAGTGTCGTGGTTTTGCCGGCGCCGTTAGGCCCCAGAAAGCCGAACGTCTCGCCCGCCTTGACGGCAAGGCTGAGCGGCTTCAGCGCGGGCCGCAATTGTTTTTTCCAGAAGCCGACAGCGTAGTCTTTGGAGAGGCCCTGAATTTCTATGGCAAACATGTCAGTCAAGGGTATATAACGCCGATTTTATTGCAATTTTTCGGCGCTTAGCAAGCCGATCCGTCTGGATGAGTTTACTGTACAGCTACGTACTTGGTAGTGTCAGAACAATCAGCCACGGAAACAATGGCTCCCAGGCTGGCAGAAGGCGCAACTTCCTTGCGCAGGATTCCATCGTTCATGCTGCAAAAATTTTCCGAGCCGGTGCTGGCCCAGCTGAGCGGGCTTGCGGTTGTCCGATAATCAACAATCGGCGGGGCAGCGGATGTTGACGCAATGAAATAATTGTATCCACTCTTCGCGCAGGGCTGTGCTGCACAACCGATAATCTCATCAACCAGGCAGGCGTGTGTGAAATCGCACGGCGTCCCGGGGCCCAATTTTACAAATGTATCCGCATAACCAAGCGCGCTGAATGTGGAGATGTAGGTTGCTTGTGAGTTGTTGATGTTCCGCAGGGTCGCGACAGCGGCCGCCTGATTAGCTGCCATTCGCGACCGAAGAAGATTCGGAATAGCAATCGCCGCGATGATCAAAATAATCGCAACAACGATCAGGAGTTCAATGAGTGAGAACCCTTTGCTGCCGTTAATTTTTGTGTCTATGGACTTCATCGCCGTGCACCGCTCCCGAATTCGTTATCTATCCCTGAATAGTGCACTTTCAATGCCACTATGACCATCTACTGCAGAAGGTTTAGAATGTTTGTTTTCAGACAGATACACGTATGAACCGTTCAATATACGATCATTTTTTGCCGGTAGTGACAAAATTTGTCCAACTAAATACCCATCAATGGAGAGAGTAAAAAAGTGAAAGAGGCGCAGCTTCAATGCCGCGCCTCTTTTTTCTGGCTTATACCCTCCCCCAGGTACTTGCCGAAAACCTAACTGTTACTGCAATGCCATGTACTGGCCAGCGGTCGTGTTGGGAGCAGCACCGATGGTGGCGCATTGCGCCAGGGTTGCAGGTGCAGCCAAAACTGTGGTCGATGAATTGAACCGGACCACCGCATCGGGGTTGGAGCAGTAGTTTCTGCTGCCGGTGGAGGTGCCAAGCGGGCCTGCGCTGGTGGTGTAATCGGCGACCGGCGGGCCAACAATGGCAGCTGTCAGAAAGTAATTATATCCGCCCTTGGGGCACGGGTTGTTAGCCGCGCAACCGAGTACGTTATCGACCAAGCAAGCAGCGGCAGCAGTTGGTGCAACGCAACCTGCGGCATCAGGGCCGAGCTTTGTAAAGGTGTCGGCATAACCGGCAGCGACATAGGTTGTTGAGTATGTCACTTCCGCGGTGTTGATGGTGCGGATAGTGGCTGCGGCAGCCGAATCATTGGCTGAAATACGGGCACGCAGCAGGTTAGGAATTGCGATGGCGGCAATGATCAGAATGATCGCAACCACGATCAGCAGCTCGATCAGCGAGAAACCTTTTTGTTTGCGCATTAAACGTCTCCTGTTCAACTTTTAAAGAAATCACTATTTTTTGAATGATTCTGCCGAACTTCATATCCTAATCCGGCACCAATTCTTTATTCAGCATCCAACTGGCCAATGGAAGCGGGGTTTCCCGAGATTTTTAACATCTTTTAAATCATTGATTATTAGAGAGATAGCGGAATCTAGGGCGCTCTGACTTGGTCAAGAAAAGTAAAGTTCTGAGGCAGTGACAAATTTTGTCAATGAAAATGACATTCTGTCGCAGTGCGAACAAGTTCTCCCCAGCTTGGAGCCCTGCCTGGAAACGAAAAACTTCTTCCAGCTTGGGGCCTGCCTGAAAACGAAAAAAGGAGATGGCAATCGCCATCTCCCTTTCTTTTGGCTCATACCCTCCCCCAGGTACTTGCCGAAAAGTTGCTGTTACTGCAATGCCATGTACTGTCCAGCGGTCGTGTTGGGAGCAGCACCAATGGTGGCGCATTGCGCCAGGGTTGCAGGTGCAGCCAAAACTGTGGTCGATGAGTTGAACCGGACCACCGCATCGGGGTTGGAGCAGTAATTTCTGCTGCCCGTGGAGGTGCCAAGCGGGCCTGCGCTGGTGGTGTAATCGGCGACCGGCGGGCCAACAACGGCAGCTGCCAGAAAGTAATTATATCCGCCCTTGGGGCACGGGTTGTTAGCCGCGCAACCGAGCACGTTATCGACCAGGCAAGCAGCGGCAGCAGTTGGAGCTACGCAACCTGCGGCATCAGGGCCGAGCTTCGTAAAGGTGTTTGCATAGCCAGAAGCGACATAGGTTGTTGAATATGTCACTTCCGCGGTGTTGATCGTACGGATTGTGGCTGCCGCAGCCGAGTCATTGGCCGAAATACGGGCACGCAGCAAGTTTGGAATGGCGATGGCCGCAATGATCAGGATGATCGCAACCACGATCAGCAGCTCGATTAATGAAAAACCTTTTTGTTTGCGCATTTTAGAGTCTCTCTTCCTTCTGGAATTCAGTTTCGTCGGTAAATTTGCGAGCATTCACTGGCAAATCGAACCCGCGAATTGCTAGATGTACGTGCATGTTGTTCGCCAACTCGCTCTGGCTATTGAAGAATGTCCTTAAGCCATTGATACAAATAGGGCTTTTGTGGCCACGTATAAGGGTGTATTGGGATTTAGGAACTATATTCTAGCAGAAAGTGACAAAAATTGTCATCTCTCGTTACAAAGAACGGCAGGATTGGATTGATTATGCAGGATTTTCCGGCAAAGCTCTAGCAAATGCCAGCACGCTACTCAGCTCGGATCGATTTGCCCTCGATTCATACGGCCTTGAAGGCCACTTCCGCATAAGCTAAGTTCTTCCTAGAAAGGGATGTCCTCATCGGTGATCTCGGCTGACGCCGGGGCGTGTTCCTCAGAATGCGAAGTGCGTTGGTCAAAAGACGCCGCAGCTCCGCGCGATGAACGCCCTTCATGGTCGCCACCGCCCTCACCGCGCCCGCCCAGCAGCACCAGATCACTCGCGACGACCTCAGTGCGGTATTTTTTTTCTCCGCTCTGCTTGTCTTCCCAGCTCGAGGTCTGCAGCCGCCCTTCGATATAGATCTTAGATCCCTTTTTCACGTACTCGCCGACGATCTCAGCCAGCCGTTGCCACGCCACAATGTTGTGCCATTCCGTGCGGTCCTGCCATTCGCCGGCCTTATCTTTATAACGTTCATTGGTTGCCAGGCTGAATTTGGCCACGGGAACGCCGCTGGGTGTGAATTTAACTTCCGGGTCTTTGCCCAGATTTCCCACCAGAATCACTTTGTTTACGCTCTTCGCCATAGAAGGGATTTTCCTTTACGAATATTTTTAATATACCAGCGGGCCGTGATCTCTTGGAAGATGTGCCAGAAAAACAGGGTCATTCTAGATCAATCTACGCGTGCCCGCCATAAATCAGATAAAGCATCACATAAACAATTACGCCAGTGACTGAGACATAAAGCCATACTGGAAAGGTCCATCGGGAGATTCTGCGGTGGCGGTCAAATCGCGACTTCAGCCCATACGTCAGTGACATGAGTACCAGCGGAACCACGGCCGCAGCCAGAATCGTGTGCGAAATCAAAATTGCGAAATAGACCGGTCGCACCCAGCCCTGGCCGGGAAAATGCACAGAACCAACGTGCGCGTGGTAATAGAGATAGCTGACCAGAAAAACGCTCGACGTTGTGAAAGCGGCGATCATGCATGCTCGATGCATCCTGATCTGTTGCCGCGCAATCAGCGCGCGTCCTGTGGTGATCAGGACTGCGCTGGCGCCGTTCAGAGTGGCATTCAAGGCGGGGAAGAGGCTGTAGTCGGGCATTTGTCTTAGGCCGCGGGGAGCGTGCGGCGGCGATTGGCGACAACAAATCCCGCCATGAATACAATCGCGGCAAACAGCGCCAACACGCCTATGGACGGCCACAAACTCAGAGTCGTAGTGTGCGTTGTTGCAGGGAAAAGTGTGAGCAACAGCGCGTCCATACCGTAAGTGAGTGGATTGATGCGCATAAGCCACTGGATCCAGCCCGACGCTCCGCTCACCGGAAACAGCGCTCCGGAAAGCATCCAAAGGGGAATCAGGAAGAGATTGATAATGGCGTGAAAGCCCTGTGACGATTCCATGCGCCACGCGATCACGAATCCTAGCGCGGTAAGCGAAAAAGCAACTAAAAATGTGACCAGCACCACAATCAGGAATTGCTCAACGCCAATCTTCAGTCCAATGAACGGCGCAAATACCAGAAACAACAATCCCTGGATGGTGGAAAGCGTTGTCCCGCCCAGCACTTTGCCCAGCACAATCCCTGATCGATGCACGGGCGCAACCATTACCGACAAAAGAAAGCCTTCATTCCGGTCTTCAATCACTGACATCATGGTGAAAATCGAGGTAAAGAGCACAATCATCATCAGCGCGCCGGGAAAGAAATAATTCAGGAAATTGCCGGTACCGGTGGCGCCTTTCTGCAGTGACGTGCCAAATCCAGCGCCGATCACCACCCAGAACAACAGCGGTGAAACCACCACGCCCACCACGCGCGCCGGCTGGCGATAGAACCGCACCACTTCCCGCCACCATAAAGTGAACGCCGGCAGCAGAGGATTTACCCTGGGCAGGGCCATACTGTTCGATGCGGTCGCTGCTGGCGTGATGATTTCTGTACTCATTGCTTGTTCCCTTTCATCGCGTCACGCTCTTCATTGTTTGATTTCCATTCCTGCCAGTCCCATTCCGATCCGTGTCATCCGGTGTTGATCAGTGAAAGTGTTTTTCCCGGTCTTTCTTCTCCGTGTCTCAGTGCCTCCGTGGTGGAAGCTACTCCTGTTCTTGCTCCGTCCAGAATCGGTGGCCAGTGCGGCTGATGAATACATCGTCCAACGTGGGCTTGCTAATGGAAACTGACTGGATTGTCCCCGGCATCGCTTCGGCCACGGCCGTCACAAACTTCAACCCATCTTTAATTTCCAGCCGGACTTTCCGGTCCAGCGCCGTGCTTGCGATGTTGAAGCGCTCCTGGATTCGTTGCGCCAGCGCTGCTGGGTCTGCAGCTTCCAGCATTACCACGTCCCCGCCGATTTGGCTGCGCAGTTCAGCAGCCGTTCCCAGACCAACAATCTCACCCAGGTTCATGATCGCCAGGCGGTCGCAGTGCTCGGCCTCTTCCATCAGGTGCGTGGTAACGATGATCGAAACTTTTTCCCGCGCCCGCAGCTCGTCCAGATAAAGCCACAAATCGCGGCGCGCGCCGGGATCGAGCCCTGTTGTGGGCTCGTCCAGCAGCAGCACGCTCGGCCGATGCATCAGTCCTTTGGCCAGCTCTACACGGCGCTGCATGCCGCCGGAAAAGGTTTCGACTTTGTCTTTCGCGCGATCAGCAAGAGCAACACGTTCCAGCATTTCTTGAATGCGTGACTTTAAGTTTGCTCCGCGCAGTCCGTAGAGGTGCCCCTGATGCCAGAGGTTCTCTGCCGCAGTTAGTTTCAGATCCACGGACTTGGATTGGAAGACCACTCCAATGCGCCGCCGGACTTCATCAGGTTGCTTGGTAGAGTCAAAACCAGAAACCAGGGCGCGGCCGCTCGTCGGCAGCATGAGCGTGGAAAGAATCCGGAACAGCGTTGTCTTGCCACTGCCGTTGGGGCCAAGCAGCCCAAAGATTTCGCCCGCTGCTACACCGAAAGAAATGCCTTTGAGTGCCGCGCGCTTGCCATAGCTGTGGCGTATATTTTCAACACGTATGGCTGAGAATGTGCCTTGCTCGGGTGTGACAGAACTTATTTCCTGTGAAGCAGTTGGCATAACTTATGAATGCACCACATTCAGCATCATCAGCGCAAAAAGCAGCGGCAGATAGATCACGCTAGCTTGCAGTAACTGGCGGGCAAAAAGCCGGGAATCGGGTGATGTGGTGGGAAGTTTGGTGCGCGCCAATCGGAATACAAACCACAAGAATCCCAGTCCCAGTACCAGTGCGCCAAAGAGATAGATCTTACCCGTCATCCTGAGCAACGTCGGAACCAGGCTTACGGAAACAAGCGTTGAACAATACGTAAACATCTGGCGGATTACGCTATGTCCGGCTTTATCGACCACGGGCAGCATCTTGATGCCTGCGGCTTCGTAGTCTTCGCGGTACATCCACGCGATGGCCTGAAAATGGGGGAACTGCCAGAAGAAGACAATCAGGAACAGAAATACCGCTTCAATTTCCAGTTTGCCGCGGACGGCCGTCCAACCGAGCAGCGGCGGCATGGCGCCAGGAAATGCGCCCACAAAAGTTGAGATCGGCGAAAGGCGCTTGAGCGGCGTATAAAACGCGAGATATGTAACGGCTGTGGCAAAGGCCAGGGCGCCTGTAAGAATGTTTGTCGTGAAGGAAAGATAAACCGGTCCCAGCACAGTTGCCAGAATCCCTGCCGTCAACCCCGTCGCTAGACTCATTCTGCCCGCAGGCAGGGGACGGTTACGTGTGCGCCGCATCAGCGCGTCAATCTTGTGCTCCAGGACTTCATTCAAAGCCGCTGAACCGGCGCAGGTTAATCCGATGCCTATCAGCGCGTTGAGCAACGTCCACGTGAGCGAGGAGACGCCGCTTTTAGACGCGCCCATGTAGTAGCCGGCCCACGCCGTCATCACCACCAGCGAGGTCACGCGCACCTTGAACAGCTGGAAGTAATCGCCCAGAACGGAATTCTTCTTCAGCACCACCGGAGCCGCAGGAGCCGTGGTTGTGACGGTTGTGACCGATGGCTTTTGATCCAGCCTTTGTGGGATGCTGCTCACGCCGTTGCCACCTCACGCTGGCGATCAAATGGGATCACTGTTGCCGGATCACCCGTGTGCCGATATGCCTGGATTGTCAGAACCATAGCGAGCGCCAGAATCAGAGCGCCAACAGCCAGATGCGCGACTGTTACCGCGACCAGGGTCATTGTCGGTTGCGCTTCATTGATGCCTTGGATCACGCGAACCAAGTACGCGCTTACGCCCAGCACAAGCTGACCAATCAGCAGTACCAAAAGCCATAAGGCAGGGCGGCGCAGGTGCGGGATGTTGGAATGTTTAGTCAGCGTCCGCAAGCTCACGTAAAGCAGTAACACCGTGACAAACAGAGCATTTAGGATGTGAGGATAAAGTAAAACATGAACTATTTTGTGCGTCGGCCAGTGGTTCGATCCCATTGGACCCCACTTGGTCCACACATGCCGGAAAGCCGCGCCCAAAATCAGTTGCAGATAAAGAAAGCCGATCAGCATCCAGCAGTGCCGAAGCAGCGGCCTGGCATCTTTGCGAGAGATCTTTTCTGTCGGCTCATCCAGCCAGCTTCGACTGGTGAAAACCGCAATTACCGCCAACATGCAGAACATGGTCTGGCCCACGGTGGCGTGGGCGGTGGAAATGGCTGGCGGCAAAAAATTCAGCACCGTCAGGCCGCCCAGGATTCCCTGGAAAACTACGCCGGCCACTGCTCCGATTGTTAGCCCTCGCATCCAGCGGCGCTTGTCCACGCGCCATGCCCATATCGCCACGACGATCGTCAACAGCCCCACAAATTCGGCGATCATGCGGTGCGTGTGCTCAAACTTTACCCCGCCGATCATTTTAGGGATCTTGAACAAATGCCCAAAGCTGGTTGGCCAATCCGGGACGGCCAGTCCGGCGTTGTTGCTGGTGACCAGCCCGCCGGCAACGATCAGCAGGAAAGCCAGCGCGGCAACAAACAAGGTAAAGCGATGATGCGCTGCGTTATAGGTGGAAGAGGTCAGAACTGCTCCCTGAGAGTACTGATTATTTTAACATCCGGCTTTGGTTCAGAGGCCAAATACAACCGCTTTGTATGCTAAAAGACAAAACCTTGAAACACAGAGGAAATGAGGAAGTGGAGAATTTAAGAATTACGAAAGCCGTTAAATGAAAAGTTACACCACAAGTAATTGATCGTTAGCTCATTCAATCATTGATTCGCGAGGGATAAAGTTTCCCGATTCTTAAAACCTCTGGTTACTCCGTGCCTCTGTGTTTCAAAGGTTTATTGCCCTGCCGCCGAATATACAAACCCAGCCTTCCCGTTCTCCTTGGGCCCGACTTTCACCTTCATTGTCTGTTCGCCAAATCTCTCATGTACCGCTGCTATCGTGTATTCCCCAGGAGGCAGGTTTTTGATCTCAAAAGTTCCATCGGGCGCGCTTACAGCAAAATATGGGTTGGCCATCACATTGATGTAAGCCCTCATCCACGGATGCTGGTTGCACTGGACCGGAACCATCATCTCCGCGTTAGGAAACTTCTTGATAACCGGCTTGTCTGTGGGCATCTGCGATTCATTGAAAGCCGGGTTATTGCTTGGCATGTCATGGATGTTGTGGTCTGCCGTATCAGTGTTGGTAATCTTCAGCGGCTGGCCGGCCATAATTCCCAGCATATGCGGATTGTAGCGGCAGCCCTTTTGGTCGAGCACCACCGGTTCGCTGGGCACAGCAAAACTGCCCTGCGGCAATCCTTCTTTCACATAAACAAAAACATTCGCCAGCTTGCCCGCGTTTGTCACCACCACTTCCGCCGGCTGCGGTCCCGTGGGACAGCCTGGATCGGCCGTCATATCCAGCTGCTTCATCTTAGGCGGCTGGCCTTTAAGACTAACTACACCGCTGATTGTGCCAGACGTTGCGGGGTCGATGGAGATCGTAGCCGCTTTCGGCGCGGGCTGCTCAGCAGCGGGTTGGGATTTGCTGCAGCCTGAAAGCAAAATCAGCGAGATCAGTGCCGAACATAAAAAAATCTTACGGCGGATAAACGCTGATAAACGCGGATCAGAAAAGTGCGAAATGTTGATCCAAGCCATCGATTTTATGGTCCCCCAATATCCACGATTGTTGCTTTATCCGCGTGAATCCGCGTTTATCCGCGGTAAGATTTTCAATCACCGGTGGCCACAGCCACATGTTCCATGTTGGCGATCACGGCGTCGGCGAACTCGCTGGTGCCGGCGGTACCGCCCACGTCGCGGGTAAGGTGAAGTTTTTCTTTATACGTTTTTTCCAGAGCGGCATGGATTTTCTCCGCGGGCTCCACTTCGCCCATGTGGCGCAGCATCAGCACCGCCGATTGCAACACTGCCGTAGGATTGGCAATGTCTTTGCCCGCAATGTCCGGCGCCGATCCGTGCACGGCTTCAAAGATGGCGCAATGCGTGCCGATATTCGCTCCCGGGACCAGCCCTAACCCGCCGACAAACGCCGCGCACAGGTCGGAAATAATATCGCCGTAAAGGTTTTCCATTACCAGCACGTCATACTGGTACGGATTCATCACCAGCTGCATGCAGGTGTTGTCGATAATGTGCTCGCCGTAGGTGATCTCCGGATATTCCTTGGCCACCTCACGGCAGCAGCGCAGAAAAAGGCCGTCACTCATCTTCATGATGTTGGCTTTATGAATGGCGTGTACCCGTTTGCGCTTTTCCCGTCGCGAATATTCAAACGCAAACCGGGCGATCCGCGTGGATGCCTTTTCCGTGATGATCTTCAGTGATTCCACCACTCCGGGCACCACTTCATGCTCGATTCCTGAATACTGGCCTTCTGTATTTTCACGGCAAATGGCCAGGTCCACGCTGGGGTAGCGCGTGGGCAGGGAAGGCAGATTGCGGATTGGGCGGAAGTTCGCGAACAGCTCAAACTGCTTGCGCAGGGCAACGTTGATGCTGGAAAATCCGCCGCCGATTGGCGTGGTCACCGGCCCTTTCAGGCCCAGCCCTGTGCTCTCAATCGATTGCGTCAGCTCCTTGGGAATGTATTCGCCATATTTGGCAAAGGCCTCCGAACCAGCGGCGAATTTCTCCCATTCAATCTTTACCCCGGACGCATCCACAATGCGCACGGCGGCGTTCGTAACTTCAGGGCCGATGCCGTCTCCCGGAATGAGCGTAACCTTATGTACCATAGTTTTTCTGTCTTACCACTGATGAACACCGATGACACTGATTAAAAAAATCAAATTAGAGCAAAATTAGTTATCAGCGTAGATCTGTCAAATCAGTGTCATCAGTGTTGAGATTTTATTTCGCACCCGCCTTGCTCTTGACCGGCTTCGCCTTATCGTCTTTCGCATTGAGCAGCGACTCCAGTTCAGAGTGGAATTCGCCCACGTCCTTGAAGTCGCGATATACGGAGGCGAAGCGTATGTAAGCGACTTTATCGATCTGCTTGAGGCTGTTCATGATCTGCTCGCCCAGTTCGCTGGCCGTCCGCTCGCGCTCCGGTGAGTCGATCACATACTGCTCCACTTCATTCACGATCTGTTCCATCTTGCCCATGGAAATGGGCCTTTTCTCGCAGGCCCGCAGCAGGCCGGCCAGGATCTTCTGCCGCTCAAACTTCTCCCGGCGGCCGTCTTTTTTCACAACCATATAGGGGATTTCGTCAATGCGCTCGTAGGTGGTGAAGCGCTTTTCGCACTTCAGACACTCGCGGCGGCGGCGAATCGATTCGCCTTCCTTGCTCTCACGCGAGTCCACCACTTTGTCATTTTCGAACCCGCAAAACGGACATTTCATCGTGTCTTAACCAGGACTTTCAATGGGGTGTGATGACTAAGATTGTAACAGGCGGGGTCGGGATCGGGTGATACTTGGCTGCTCGTCAGGTTCATCTGCAGGCGAACCGTCTTTTCCATGTAGGTGATGGATGAAAAGGTAACCGCAATTGATTTGTGTCATCGACTCAAAAGGTTGTGGCGGTGGTCGCCTGCTCCTTCTGTATGGTCCAGAGAATACGCGCCGTCCAATGCCCAAAAAACGGTATTCCGATCATGATTACGTAGAAGTAGAAAAACTCATTCCGGAGAGTTCCTGAGCTAAGGGCCCAATAGTAAAGTATTGGTGGAAGAATCAGAGTTGCCACGGCGATTGCATCGCCTGCCGTGCGGTATTTGCTGTTCCGGTAGCGTGTTTTACTCAGCGCAACCCATATCAGGGTAATCAATACCTCAATCAACGGCCAAGAGATGGCGAAGATGATCATTGGATCATCTTCCTGGGATTGCCTTGACCCCTCCAATGCGAAGGTTCCGATCCAAAGAATTAAAAAAAATCCCAACCCCGCCGCATTTGCTAGGGCGCCCAAACCCAATATCACGCGCATCCGTTTTCGCGCATCCATAGAGCCTTTCACTAGAGCCTTTCACTCCACAAAAAGATCAATCTTGTTGCGCTCACAATAGTAATGTGAATTGGGCTTGAGTTTGCGTTAAATCGCGCTAACTTTTCACGTGGCAATTGGTTTAGTTAGCCCTCTTCCAGCGCCTTCTCTTCTTCCTGGATGCTCGCCTCTTCCATTTGGGTAAGCGACACATGTTCTGACCGCGCCATGGCCAAGCCTGCGGGCGTAACGGACATAAACGTGACCAGCCAGAGCATGATTCCGCAACTGGTAGCCAGCTCCGGCGACAGGTTAAAAACACCGCGCAGCATTCCTATGGTCGCAAGCTGCGATCCCCCGCCGACAACCGGCAGCTGCAAGATGCCGCCCACAACACTGGCTGCAGTCAGCAGAAAGACGCTGGAAAGCGTCATTTGCGAAAGCCGGTGGATGGAATAGGCGTGCGTGACCGCAAGATAAGCAAATCCTATAAAAAGCCAAATCACAATTGATAACGCGGATAACTGAAAGAAAGACTTCATATCTTTCACGGTGTTCAGCCCTTCGCCAAAAGCCAGAACACGTTTGCCAATTGCATGGCCCAATTTAGGCGATATTCGTCCAAACAGCCGTACAAAAAAGGTTGATGCGGTCGCGGGGTTTTTCCTCACGCGGAACGCCAGCAGGGCCACAAAGCACACGCCCACCAGCAACGCCAGCGCAAACATTTCAAAGTAAGTGAAAGATGAAATTTTATGGCCAAGCAAATGTCGTCGGGCGGAGTTGGCAAAGCCGGGAAGCCGGCTGAGCGTGTCCCTTGACCACAGGATATTTATGGCCATGATCAGGGCGAAAGCGCCCATATCAAAGATCCGCTCCACGGTCCACACTGCCAGTTGCGACGCCATGCTCAAATTCACTTTGCGCGAGATCAGGTATGGGCGGATAAACTCTCCGGGCCTTCCCAGCAGGGCCAGCCCGGCAAATCCGATCATGGTGGGTGCCACCAAGTCAGACGTTTTGGCTTCACACACGGGACGCAGCATGATCTTCCAGCGCATGGCTCGAAGGATGTAATCTGCGTACACCAGCGCCACCCCGGCCACCAGATAAAACTTGTTCGTGTTGTGGGTCGCCACCCAGAAGCGGTGCCAGTCAAATTTCTTCCAGGCCCTAACCTGGAGATAGACCAGCCCAGCCAGCACAACCAGCACCAGGGTGGTGATCAGAAATCTTTTTTTGCTCATGTAGATAAGTCGGGCCTAATCATCATACAAAAAAGCGCCCTGCGGGCAGGACGCGCTTTGCTGCTCATGCTGTGATGCTTATGCCGGACTTGCGGATTTAGCTACGCTGGCTTGCTGCGGTTTTGGCTTCTTAACAGGCTTGGGACCGGCGGTTTTGGCCGGAGTCGAAACATTCACTACGCCGGCGGCTTTCATCTGCGCGCGCTTCTTGGCGTTGAAGTCACGAACAATTTTGTTGATGTACGCGCGCGTTTCACGATAAGGAGGCACGCCGTTATACTGCTTTACCCGGTGCGCCCCGGCGTTGTAGGCCGCCAGCGCTTTAATTGGATCGTTATTGTAGCGGTCCAGCAGCGCGCTCAGGTGGGCAGCGCCTGCTTCCACGTTTGCCCTGGGATCAAAAGGATCAGCCACGCCGAGCTCGGCTGCGGTCGAGGGCATCAGCTGCATAAGCCCAAGAGCGCCCTTTTTCGATACCGCGTGGGTCTTGAAGTTGCTCTCCGCCATGATCACGCTGCTCACAAAGTCGGGATCAAGCCGGTTCCGGTCGCTGGCTTCGCGTACCACCTGATCTAGATCAAGGGCCGCTGCGGCTGCGCCGGCCGGAGCCGTGGCTTTCATTGCAACCGGCTGAACCGCCGGAATAGGATTTGCCGAAGGCTTGTTCGCCATTTGCTTGCTAACCGTTGGCTTGATAACCAAGGGCTTCGCAGCCATAGCCGGAGTAGTTAGCTGGGTGGAAGGAGGTGCGGCAACCGGGGCCGGCTCAGGCACAACAGGAGTTTCGTCCTGTTCAAAGGACGTAATCTGGTCGCTGGCAATATCGAGGTATCCGGTGGAGGTAAAAAGCCGGGTGGACTTGGAGTTTTGCTCTTTGTGGTCAAAATGGATGGAAAAGCCATTCTTCAGGATGGCAATCTGGCCGGCAAAAGCCGACATTTGCGCGAAGGCAAGGAAGGCCGTGATCGTTATTGTTCTTGAAAATTTCATATCAGCGCAAGAGATATATTCTCGCCTAATTAGACGCTGAAAGCCAGCCCCAAAATCTCCTCTATGGCCTGGGCCACGCCGCTCTCGGCGTTACTGCCGGTTACCATCCAGCCGTTCTGCTTCAGTTCATGAGATGCATTTTCCATCACAACCGCAACTCCCGCGTATTCAAGCATTTCCAAGTCATTGTGGTTGTCGCCGATTGCCATCACCTGCTCCCGCCTGAGCCCACGTTCCCTGGCCCACCGCTTTAACGCGTGACCTTTGGAACATTCCCGATTCAGGATATCCAAAATGCAGAGGTCGCGATGGTCATATTGGGTCTTCATGATGGTGATTTTATCCAGAAAATCAGCCTGGCTGAGCCGCTTCTGCAAGCCTTCGATCAACGCCACCCGGCCGCAATACATGGCCTGCAAGGGATCCTCGGTCAAGGCATCCTCCAGCGGCGAGACGAACTTGATATAAGGCCGATTTACCTGCAGCCAACGTGAAACAGTCTTGTTTAGCTCGTCGGCGCTTTCCAGCACCAATGAATCATTCCCCGGCTCATTGGTGGCGCGATCAAACGTAAGCACGGCATGCCCGCGAAATTCGTCCATATAGTGAATGAGCTCGGCGGCGGTTTTTGCGGGCAAATGGTCGGTAAAAAATGTCTTGCTGTCACTGGAGCGGATCAGCGCTCCATTGGAACTGATAAGCCAGATAGGGAAGCCGAGTTCATGGGCAATGGGCAGCGCGTAATCATGGCGTCGTCCTGTGGCCAGAATGATCTCGATCCCCGCTTCATGGGTTGCCCGCAGGGCCGCTATATTGCGGGCGGGCACCTGGAAATTTGGATCAGTCAACGTGCCGTCAATATCCAGGGCCAGTAGTCGGATGGAGTGCTGCTTCACTGTATTTCCATCATACTGGTTGACCGCAGCCCGGTTCACCGCAGCAAAGAAGAATTCTTACCGCTCTCGAATTATTCGGCTTTGGCTGGAGCAGCGTGCGGGATTTCTCCCTTGCCGTCACATGCAGAGCACCGCATGCCGTCTTTAAGTCCGGAGCCGTGACAGATGGGGCAGAGCCGCGTTTTGGTCTTCACAGAAGTTGTCATGAGTGGTAAACCGATCATACGCTCTATTTCGGGCTTGTGCCGGAAAGGTGGAAGATTGCCTTGAAACAAATCCCCCTCAGCAATCTCTGTGGTCGAGTCTCATGAACAGTTCTATTGCCAGCCGCATTCCGCTCCTGGTAGAGCCCATGCTCTCGCGCCTGATAGGTCAGCGCATTGCCGCCGGAACCTGCGAGTTCCTCGTTTTCGGTCTCAAGCAGGCTGCTTCGTGTGTTTTTGCGGGATCGTTTCTGCTTCTTCTGGCGATCTCGGGCCACGTTTCCATTCCCGGCCTTGCCCGCTATGACTTCTTATTTCTGAGCGCGATTGCGATTCAGATCCTACTCGTTGCAGTGCGGCTTGAGAACTGGCGTGAAGTGGCGGTGCTCTCTGTGTTCCATCTGGTCGGTGTTGGGCTTGAGCTATTCAAGACTTCGCCGTCCATCAGGTCGTGGAGTTATCCTGAGCCGGCGTTTTTCCACTTGAAGACGGTCCCTTTGTACAGCGGATTTATGTACGCATCCGTTGCCAGCTACATCATGCAGTCTTGGCGAATTATGCGAGTTCGGCTGACCGAATTTCCGTCGTTCACGCTTGCCGTCGGCCTGAGTGCTGCCATTTATGCAAACTTTTTTACCAATCACTACATGGTGGATCTGCGCTGGCCGCTGGCTGCCTGCGTGCTCTTGCTGTTCCGACGCACCCAAGTCAATTTCATCGTCCTTAAGAGAGAGCGCCGCATGCCTCTGGCGCTTTCATTTCTTCTGATCGGCTTTTTCATATGGATAGCGGAAAATATCGCTACCTATTTTGGAGCATGGCAATACCCGCACCAGAAGCGGCAGTGGGCCATCGTGGGACCAACCAAGATCAGCTCATGGATGCTGCTGGTGATCATCAGTTTCATTATCGTGGCGGCGCTCAAGGAGATTTTCCCGAAACAACAAGAAGTATTTTCTGCCGATGATGAAAGTGTCGCCGCAGCCATGCTTCCTGATTGACGTGGCTGCAAAAAATGAGAGGCCCCCGGAAGGAAGGCCTCTCATTGCTAAACCTACAAGTTCTCAGTTGCAGGTTTGGCTGGACGCTCCGGACAATGAGTCACAGAACTTTCCTAGCGCGGCTCCGCCTCCAGCCCCAGTTGCGGGAATGGTGATGATCTGTTCCTGCCAAGCTCCGTTTACCTTGACCATTCCGTTGGGAAGAACCAACGATGGATGGTCGAAGGGCGCGCTCTGGGCCCTTACGCGCTCATCCGTCAGCGCTTTCAAGAAGGCCACAACTGCAGCCTTCTCGGTGTCGCTAAAGCCTGCACGTGTAAGGTTTGGATCAACGTCAGCGGACGGGAAGTCTCCGGCCCGGCTGTAGAAATCCACCAGCTGTGCCAGGGTAGCCTGACCGCCGTTGGCGAAGAAAGGCGCGGACAATTCAACATTGCGCAACCCGGGTGTTTTGACAGCACCGTTGACGCTTACGGCCGAGCCTGCCGGAACCTTTGTCCCAGCAAGTTGGCCGGAAGCTGCGAGCTTGGCAACTGAGAGAGAAGCCAAACCGGAAGGATCGGGAGCGCCAAGTCCCAAATCGTCATTGGTGGGTCTGGCTCCAATATTGTGGAAGCCAATATCGTGCCAGGCGCCGCCGGGAAGCCGTTCAACTGTCCCGCCTGCGATATTGGAAACAACCGCATCGCTCAACTCGGCGCCGCTGTGGCATCTGGTGCAATTGCCTTTTCCGCTGAATGCGCTCATGCCCTGTTGTTCCAAAGACGTGAGAGCATTGTGGTTCCCATCCATGAACTGATCAAAGCGCGAGTTATCTGAAACCAGGGTTGCTTCATAGAGCTGGATAGCAACTCCCCAGTACATCGAGAAGTTGTATTCCATCATGGAGTACTCATTGGTGTTCAGCGGTGATCCCGTGTGCAGGAAGTTGCTGTTTGCATCCACGACCGCGCTAGAGTTCCACCATTGCGGCTGGAAGGCCGCCTGGATCATGGCGACGTAATTGGTGTTCAATCCATTTGCCGGTGCGAGACTCAAGCCGCCAAGCACGCTATCATTTTTCGAAACCACCTGCTTTGCCAATGGCGCGAGAGTGAGCATCTTCTTGCCCATCTTCACAAATGGCCGCCCCGTGGCTGACATTTCAACATCGCTGCCCGGAGGGCCAACGGCCTGTGACGCCAGAGCAGAATTCGAGAGCCGGAATATCACTGAGTTGACGCCATGCGGGCCGGAAGGATCCACGCGGAGCAATTCCGCATGCGGATCACCCGTGCCGAAGGGATTCACGCCATTGAAAGTGTTTTGAGCCCGGCCATCCCAGAAGTTGCGATAGTTGAAAACAGCATTGATGACCGACGGCGCATTGCGCGGCGTACTGCGCCTGACGTTGATGGATCCACCGTTCCCATCCGCGACGCTGAATACTGGATCGGCGATTGCGGTTTCATCTTCAGCGGCCTGGGCCAGAACCACATCGTTGAAGTTAAAACGGAATACTCCCTGAGACCCGACGATATTGTTGTTCTCAGATAGGACCGCAGAAGCCTGATTGTTCACGTCAGCCAGCCGGTGCAGCGGAAAATCGCTGACGCTGAGCTGGTGATTGGCGCCGAATCCAGGCTTGAAAGTGGTGGAGTCGGCCGCGGGATTGCCATTGCCGTCAACCCGCCGCAAACCTGGATCAGTCTGGTTGAAAGAGCGACTATCTGCACCAGCATTAAAGTGGCAGCTTGCGCATGCCGTATTGCCGTCGCTGCCAAACTGCATTTCCCAGAAAAAAGCTTTGCCCAGCGCGATTGCCGCAGATTTATTCTGGATCACGCTGCTTAATTCGGAAGCCGTTGGTCCGGGGACCGAAACCGTCTTGAGCGAAGCCAGATTCCGTCCGCCAGCCGTCCCGCCTCCGGTGCCAGTACCGCCTCCTGTTCCAGTGGCAGTGGTTGACTGTCCGCCTGGACCACTGGCATAGAGTTGGCTGAAGTTGAGTGTCAGCACCATGTAGCACGCGAATACCGCGACAATTTTCTTAAAGTTGTTTTGCCGACTCATTGGATACTCCTTCTCCTTGATAAAAAAGCCAGCCGAAGAGCGGCGAGCACCGCCTTCGGCCAGCGAAAATATTCATCGCGCAGCTATGAGCAATGAATTCTGCAATGAGTAATTGCAGTCATAGGGCCATCTTCACCGCGCCTGGATTTGCCTCGGCACATGAAAGACTTCCGTGTCTGGTAAGAAGCTTTGTTTCAGCAACTTACTAACGTCACAGTTTGGAAATTGCCATAGCGCTTTAGCTGGTACAGTTCGTAACCCATAGAGAAGGGGAAAAAGTTTTCCCGTGCGGCGCGGGAACATGGTTTCCCTATCCGGGAATTTAGCGCAAAGGATTGCAACACGGATGCGAAGCGGACACATGCAAATGGAGGCTTTGAACTGGCACAGGAGTGTGAAAAGCTGCGGGTGGGAACGAGTGTTTTTTAGGCGTTGGTGGCCCTTGCCCCGCGCAGCGTGATCGCGTGAACCGGCTCCGGAGGCGATATGTGGTATTGCTTGATTTTGTAACGAAGAGCTTTGCAGCTGATTTTCAGGCGAAGAGCCGCCATCTTGCGATTCCAATTGGTCGCGGCTAAAGCCTCTTCTATTACCTTGATCTCCGCTGAATGTTTCAGGTCTTTCATCAGCGACTTTAACCCTGCAGCGTCATTG
>DASXJO010000080.1:0-1789 GCA_036497385.1 Candidatus Angelobacter sp.
GGTGGCGCGCAACGGCAAGAGCATTTACTCGCTTTTGTTTTCCGCCGCCGATCAATCTGACGATGGCATGCACCTGGAGCGCAGCCATGGCTGGGTGGTGACAAAAGCGGACGAGCTGCCCAAGAAAGAAGAAGTGGCGGAGGAAGCCAAGAAGCTGATTGGGAGCTTTGCCGCGCTCAAGAAAGCTCCGCTGGTGGAAGACGACTATCGCGGACCGGTGCTTTTCTCGGCGGACGCGGCAACGTCGATCTTTGAGCGGCTGATTGTTCCCAATATTCTGGGGATACGTCCTGACCTGGGCAATCCGGCCCGGACCAACGGGGAATTTGCTTCCTACTATAAGGGTCGCGTTCTGCCGGAGACGTTCACCGTGGTGGACGATCCGAAGGCCAAAGAGTTTGATCATCAGTCCCTGGCCGGCTTTTACGATGTGGATGATGAAGGCGTGGAAGCGCAAAAAGTCACAGTCATCGAAAAAGGCATGTTGACGAATTATCTGCTTGGCCGTGAGCCGATTCGCGACTTTCCGCATTCCAATGGGCATGGCCGGACAGCGCTGGCGGGAGCGCCGCGTCCGCAGATATCAAACCTGATCTTCAAGGCCGAGCACAGCGTTCCGTTTGACGAGCTGAAGAAAAAGCTGATCCAGATGTGCAAAGACCAGGGCCGTCCCTACGGTTATTTTGTTGAGACAACCGGCCCGCAGCTGTCACCGCGACTGCTGTGGAGAATCTACGTGAACGACGGACACCAGGAACTGGTGCGCGGCGCAGTGTTCAAACAGCTGGATACACGCGCACTGCGTAGTGACATCGTCGCCACAGGGAATGACAATTACGTTTACAACCGCGCGGAGCCTCTGCCCAGCGCGATTGTTGCGCCGTCAATCCTGTTTGGCGAGTTGGATATTCAGCGGGCGAACCGGACTCGGGAGAAATTGCCGACGTATCCAGCACCGGGGCTGAACTCGGCGACGAAATAGAATTCTTTACCACAGAGGACGCAGAGACGTCTGTTCAGTTCCGAGCGCAGCGAGGAATCCCTATCGCCGCGATAGGGCTGGCCTCTATTTCGCGCCGTTTGCGGACCGGTCAATCCGGATTTACAGAGCCGTGTGGAAGTTAGCGACTGTGCATCGTGAGAACTCCCTGTAGCGGTATGGCGAAGGACATATCCTCGGGATACGAAGGGCTCCCTCGACTTCGCTCGGGATTTCGCCTGCGGATTCCCACCCCAGCACGCGAAAACCGCGTGTGCTGGGGGCCCCGGCAAATGCCCGCAAGACGGCTCAACTTCGACTCCGCGCCTATCATCCATTATTTCGCCGGCAGTACTTCACGCGCTCCGCTCAGGACGACAGGTTTTGATTGTCTCGTGGTTGGATCGATAATCCCCAAGATGACAGGCTATTGATTGTTTCGTAATATCGATCAGCTACTTTGAGAATAGGTGCGCAGGATTTCTTGTCCTTGTCGGTTTGCCGATTCGGCGGATGTTGGCCATCCTGCTCTAACCCGGAACCGCCGGTGATTGGGTCATATCGCCACCCTGCGGAAACCATTTACTATAGGGATTCCTCGCGCCAGCGCTCGGAATGAAGACGGAGCGCCTACGGCGCTCGGAACAAGAAAAAATGGCCCGAATCCACGTACTTTCCGAGCATGTTGCCAACAAGATCGCCGCGGGCGAGGTGGTGGAGCGTCCGGCGTCGGTGCTGAAGGAGCTGCTGGAGAATGCGCTGGATGCGGGCGCAACGCGCGTCCGGGTGCAGGTGGAAGCGGGCGGCAAG
>DASXJO010000081.1:0-4110 GCA_036497385.1 Candidatus Angelobacter sp.
GCGATCACGGCGTCAGGAAGCACGTCCAGCTGCGTTTGGACTTCAACATTAGCGCGCTGGAGCTGGCGATTCAGCAACAGCAGCGTGTCTTCAATAATCGTATTGACGTTGACCGGCTTAACCTGCTCAGTATTGCGGTAGAGCCCAAGCATCTGGCGCACAATGCGCGCAACACGCTCAGTTTCCGACTTCAAAATGTTGTACACCGGCGCCGCATTCTCCGGAATGGCGCTGGCCAGCAGGTAAATCGCGTTCTTGATGGCCTCCATGGGGTTGTTGACCTCATGGGCAATGGTGGCGGCCAGCCTGCCGGTGGCGGCAAACTTTTCAATTTCCAGCATGCGCCGCTCTACCTTGAGCTGCTCCACTTTGCGCAGCGCTGTAAGATCGCGCAGGACGGTTACGGTATATGCAACCTGGCCGCGTTCGCCATAGATCTTGCCGGAGCGGGCGTCATAATCTATATCCTGCCGCAGCGTGGGATTATAGAGACGCAGGGGCGCGGTTTCGCGATCAGAGAAAGATGACGTAAACGCATCAATAAAGGCCGTGAGCTTAGTCTGGTTCTGGAACTGGACGGTGTCGCGGACCACGTCCATCTCTGTGCCAAACAGCTCCTGGGCCAGAGGATCCACCAGCACTATTTTTGCTTTGCCGTCGCAGACGACAATTGGGTCTCCCACGTTTTCAATGATCAGGTTCAGGCGATCACGGTCTTGCCGGACAACTTCCTCGGCATCGCTCAGGCGCTCATAATTCAGGCGCAATTCCTGGTCGGCACGACGCAGATCGGTCACGTCACGCATTACGGTTACAGTGCCAAGTTGAATGCCGTCCGGACCGAAGGTGGGCGCGGAGACGGCTTCAAACAGCATTTCCTCGCCTTCAATGGCGTCCACCAGCGTGAGGTCGCGGTGGGAATCACTGCCGGAAACCAGCATGGAAGAGAGCGCCGCGGAAAAAAGCAGATTGTTGAACTCAACCGCGCGCACAAGTCCTTCTGTCATCTCTTCCGGGACGCGGAAGAAACGCTCAGCAGCCTTGTTCTGCATGATCACACGGTGCTGCGTATCGGTGAGGATGACCGGATCAGCCATGCTCTGCATCACGGTTCCCATTTGCGCGATGGTGATTTCCATATCGCGCATGCGGTTGTAATAATGCTCAACTTTGAATAGGCGCGAAAGGTAGCGGTTGGCCAGATCAATCAGCTCGGCAAGTTCCGTGATCGTCTGCTCGGTATAACTCTTAGGCAGTTCCACCACGACGGCGGCCGCATAGGCGCGCATCTCGCAGGTGGTGCACACCTGATCTTCCAGGCGAACGCGCTTTTCCCGGCGCGAGTTCTGGACCGCCAGACAACTGGAAGTGCGAATTCGGTCCGCTTCCCAGCAAAGATTGCGATTGGAATAAAGGATGGGATGGATATAAATGGGGCGGTTGTGGAGATTGCTTTTTTCCAGCACTTCAGGCCGCACGGATTGCAAGACATTGGTGAGCGGATGGTCCTGCATCCAAAGCGCGCTGGTGAATTTATCCATCTGCGCGCGAGGCCATTTCAGCGCCGCTGCCGGGGTGACCTCGCCACTATCAAGATTCACGTCAACAACAAGCGCGCGCGGATTGCCTAAGGCGATGATCTCTTCCAGCAGGAGCGGAAAGATTTCTTCCGAGCGCTCCGCCTGAAACAGACGAAGAACGGCGGGACGGCGAGGCTGGCCTGCGCGCCGGCCGTTCATACGTGCCGATTGTAAGCGAATTTCGGCCGTCGCCATGCGTGTCCCCAAGTCCAGGCCTTACCGCCGGCGGCGGGGTGTCCGTGGCCTGACCTCACTCAGTTCTCCTTCTTCGCCTTCGGCGCCTTCAGTCAACGTCGGACGGGAAACCAACCCTGTGAGACCCACAGCGTCAGCGTATTTGAGGTAGGTATCAATGGACGCAACGACAACGCGGGCTTCAACCGTGATCAAGTCAATGCCGACCAGCGAAATGCGGACCCAGGCATCAATGACGATGCCTTTATCGAGTACTCGATCCAGAACATCGATTAAACTTGATCCGCCGGAAACTCTTTCAACGGCCATTCGAGGGCCTCCTTAATAGAATCAATCGGCTTACTTCACTCGTTTTGCGCGGACAGCAGGCCTCTTCCGGCCCGGCGTCTGTGACGCCGGTGGCGCACCGGGTAACTGGGTCCTCCGCACTACGTTCCCCGGCACAGGAGCCGTGAGATTCGGGTCGTACTTCCACCAGTTGAGACCTATGGCCTCAGCTTTATCAACAGAACAGACCAGCAACCGGATCCGGATCGTGAGCAACTCCACGTTCGCAAGCGAAACGCGGATATCACCGGCGATCACAAGTCCTTTATCGAGCACCCGATCAAGGATGTCCAGCAGGTTTGCTGTTCCGGAAACCGTAGGAACTCTTTGCATAATATCTCAGGAAAAAAACAGAAGAGATCGCCGGGGACTGGGAGAATCCACGCGACTCATGTCACCGCATCCTAACCAGCCTAACTACAAACTGTCAACCTTTGATACCTTTTTTCGCTGGCTTGAGACCAAGCCGGAAGGGGGGAGATGCCAGCGCGTAGTTCTGAGATGCAGCTGCAATCGAAATTGGTTGTCTCATTAGTTTAGCCCTGATTTTAAGCGCTCGAATCTTTATGCGTTCGATCCAAGGCCGATCATTTGTCCAAAAGGTTCCCCAGTGGGCCCAGCTCAAGGTTCAGGTCTTCCGGCTTCAATCCAAAAGCGCCGGCAATCTCGTTCACTTTGGCCTCCAGACGCATAAGCGCCTGCCCCATCTCTTCCACCTTTGCGTCGCCTAGCGATCCACCTTCCATGCGACGGATCGCCTGCCGTTCCAGCAGACGCCGCAACAGTTCAATCAAGCTCAGCACAAGCCGTGCCAGACCTTGCTCGATGTTCTCGGGCGAGCAGTCAATCCGGTCAATGGCGCCCTCACCCACCGCCTTGAGCTCGCGGTTCATCTCTGAGACGGCGGCGGCGATTTCTTCGGGCGTGATTTTGCGAATGTCTGTCATTTCGGCCCGGCAACCCCGTCCATTTGAGGCATTTTTACTTGTTCGCTCAGGAATTCAGCGGCCGGCCATGGGCCGCTGATGCGCCGCGAGAGGTGCATTGGGATCGGCATGGCAGTCACAGTCTGGCGAAAATCACCCTCTCGGCCTCGCTCCACCAGGACGAAAATGCGCGTCCCGTTCTTCCCTTCGCGGACGCGGAGTTCCCTGCTCACATGGGCCAGAGATTCCTGCGTGGCCTGCACGACTTCTGCTGACGATCGGAAAGCCACGGCTTTCTGCTCCAGATAGGCTTTGCCAGAGCTGCGGTCCACCGGCGTTTCTGAAGGCTTTGGGTAAATAACGCACTCCATCTGCACAAAGTCTTTTAATCGCTCCAGATCTTTCAAGAAACCCTCACGGTTCTCTGCGGCGAAAGCCATGAATGCCTGTTGATCATCGAATACAGAGAGCAGGCGGAACGGAATCACTGCGGTTTGCCTGAATACCTGATGCACGACCTCATGAAATTCAACAGCGCTCTTCTGCATTCGCTGGGGATCAAACGGCCACTCTACTTCCGACCAAAGAAAGGCTAAGTCGCCCACTGGGATTACCTGCACTGGCGCGCCATTCACGCCGACGGCAGGCAAAGCGATCTCCGGCGCGTGGCGAAAGCCGCAATAAACCAGGATGCGGCTCACTTCTGCCTCCGCTTCTCCTCTATTTGCAGATTGCTCAGCGCCGTTTCCACGGAAGTAAGCACCACGTTCAGTCCCAGATAGACCAGGTCCACACCGGCGAGAGAGATTACCAGCGAGCCATGGATCACAACGCCGGAGTTCAGCACGTGGTCCAGGATTTCGAGAAGCGAAACTTCATCTTCTCCACCCAGCGTTTCTAAGGTTTCAAAATCATTCGGCATCAGAGACAAAAGAGTACGGCGGCCATGGCCCATTTACTTCGATGCGCCGCTGGCCGTCCCACCTCTCCACAAAATTTTTGAGCGCATGCTCCCACTGTTTGCGTTTGGCGCGCGGCACCAGAAACGTGGCCTGCCACAACAGGTTGGGCTGCGCTCCGCT
>DASXJO010000082.1:0-6011 GCA_036497385.1 Candidatus Angelobacter sp.
GCAATCTCATCGGTAAAGTCGATCAACTGCGCTTCCAGCGGCGGACGCTGATCCAGCAAATATTCCGTCAGCTCAGGAAACGCCTCGGCGCTGTAATCGCGCGAGTGTTTCACAATTCCCTCGCGCACTTCAAACGTCAGGTTGAGCCCGGGAAACTCCGCATACCTGTGCTCAAACTGCTCCACCGTCCGCAACGCGTGCAGGTTGTGGTCAAACTGGTTGCCATATTCCTGCATAGCGGCATTCAACACGCGTTCGCCCGCATGCCCAAACGGCGGATGCCCCACGTCATGCACCAGGGCCAGCGCTTCCACCAGGTCTTCATTCAGTTGCAGCTCGGCGGCAATGGTGCGGGAAATCTGCGCCACTTCAATCGTGTGCGTGAGCCGGTTGCGAAAATGGTCAGAGCGGCGGCCGGTAAAAACCTGCGTCTTGTTCTCCAGCCGGCGGAAAGCCCGCGAATGCACCACGCGGTCGCGGTCGCGCTGAAACGCGTTGCGGTAAGCATGCGCTTCTTCCGGATAGCGGCGTCCACGGCTGTCTTCCGCTCGCAACGCGTAAGGGGCAAGCATAACCAAAGTGTAACTTAGGCCATTTGATCTTGATAATGCGGTAAAATTTCAACGCAAAATATCGATTGGCGGGCGTCTTAGCAGCTGTTAGAATCTCCCACTAAGGAGTCATTAACCATGGGCATTCGTGTTAGCACCGGTGGTTTGAAAAATATCTCCAAAGAGCAAATTGCAAAGATCGAAAACAGGCTTATTGAAGCCGTCGTCGCCGAATTGGGCAAACATGCTCTTCCTCCAGACTGGACCCAAATAACATTCTCAAGAATCGGTCCGCCTCACGAACCAGCACGAGGCGAATAGACTCTGCGCAGGGGAATCTCTACCGGCACTATCCTCCACTTGGGGGTGGTGCCGTCCATGATTCGAACCCTAAACAAAATTTTTCTTTTCCAACCGCTGTGGTTTCAGTCGAGCCATTGCAGGGAACCCAATGCTCGTGCAGTCCGGAATCAGCGATGCAGAGTCCGATTACTTTTCGCCGGAACCGAAACCGGGCGACCCAAAATGCCATCTGCTTGTAGTTAAAGTGGCTAGCCGCTGCAATCTAAACTGTTCTTACTGTTATGTCTACAACGCCGGCGATACCGGTTACATGCACCAGCCGGCAGTTATGTCCAACGAGACCGTGGATGCCCTTATACTGCGGACCGCAAACCATTGCGAACGACACAGTATTGCGGAATTCACTTTCGTTTTTCATGGCGGGGAGCCTTTGCTTGCCGGAAAAGACTTCTTTCGCCGCTTTGTAGCTCGCTGCATCGCTGATTTTCCCGCTGAAACCAAACCTCGATTTTGCCTTCAGACCAATGGCACTTTACTAACCAGGGACTGGTGCAACCTGCTTTCCGAGCTCAACATTGGCATCGGCGTCAGCCTGGATGGCCCACGGCAGTTCAATGACATTCATCGCGTCAATCACTCCGGGAAAGGCTCGTATGACCAGGTGCTGGCAGGATGGGAAGCGGCCAGATCGTGCGGTCTTCGACCCGGCATTTTGACGGTGGTAAGCCTGCAAGCGGCGCCTCTTGACGTTTACCGCCACATCAAGGAACTCAATCCCCGCTCCGTTGATTTCCTGCTTCCCGATGCCACGCATGACAAACTTCCTCCAGGACGCTCGACCGGTGATGAATCCACTCCTTATGCTGACTGGCTGCTCACGATATTTAATGTGTGGGTAGCCGAAAAGGAATCTCCGTTTCGCATTCGCCTGTTCAGTCATCTCATTCGGACGATCCTTGGCGGTAACGATTCTTTCGACAACTTCAGCCAGGACCCAAATGAAGTAATGATCATAGAAACCAACGGCGGCATTGAATCTCTGGACGTGCTGAAGGTCTGCCGCGACGGCATCACCAAATCCAACGCCAATGTGCTAACGCATGAGCTTGACCAGGGATTTGAGGATGAAATGATCAGGCTTTACTACAATAGCGGTCAGCACTTGTCCGCTAAATGCAGGCTATGCCTGATACAAAGCGTTTGCGCTGGAGGCTATCTGCCTCATCGCTACAGCCGGGCAAACGCTTTTGATAACCCGTCAGTCTACTGTCATGACCTCATGAAGCTGATCACAGGAATACAAAACTGGGTTGTTTTGAACATGCCTGAGGAACTGTTGGCTCAAACCGGGCTGGAACCGGTTACCTACGCCCATGCCCGCGCTCATCTTGAGCTACTGCAGGGAATCCCGGAGTAACAGCCGCGCCGGAGGACAAGCAATGCAAATTTCAGAATTCGTTGAGCACCTGTGCCATGTTCTTCGTTGGCAGGAGAGCTCATTCTCCATCGCGACACGGGATAAATATTATCGCCACCTCGCTGAAGGCGTAGAGCCGGCTATCGCTACCCTTGAGCGCATTGACCCGGACGCTGGCGAGACCACGCGACTTCTGCTGGAAAATCTTACTCCGGAAGAGCGCCTGGACTTTATCTCCGCTCCCCATATCGCATGCCTCATCATTTCTCCGGGCATGTTCCAGCGGAGCGTTGACAGGAATTTCTTTTTGAAAGGGCTAGGCATTTGTGCCGGCTGCATTTCGGACGACCTGCCTCTTCACAATCATCGTGGAGAGCTGTCGCTTTGGCCTGATCAAATTTCTTCTGCCTGCGATTGCAGAGTAAGCTTTGGCGGCGAACTGCCAATCCCATTCATGGACCGCGGCGGCAATAGCTTGGGCCCTGTACAAGATGAAGATGCCAAGCGGATCCTGGGCAAAGTGAGTGTCGCCGGGAACATTATTCGAACTTTGAATGAGAGAGCACACGCGTTTTCATTGCGCCATACTGAGGTCCTGGCATTCCGCTATGAGTCTGAGTATCCCGCGGATTTTTCTTCCGGGTCATTCCAGACGCTTCCAGGTTTCAGCTTGATTTGCAATTGCCACTTGCCTGCTGTGAACGGACCTGAACTGGCGGATGCGATCATTCATGAGGCCATTCACGGCATCATCTATCAATTCGAAGCCTTCGGGGAAAAGTTGCTAAGAGCACCTAAGTCGACCGATTTCCAGGTGTTTTCGCCATGGACTGGCACCCGGCTTGGAGTTGAGTCATTCGCCCAGGCATGCCTTGTTTGGTTTGGGCTTCTTCATTTCTGGAAAGCGGCGGCGGGTCATGGAGAGCAGCCTCGGCATTTGTATGAACGTGCCCAAAAGGGGTTTCTCTCGCCCAGTTACGTCAACACCTGTCGTTCAACTGACGACTATCTCGCACCCCACGTCTCATCATTGCTTGCAGAGTTGCAGACCTCGATATGACGCTGCTGCTTAGTGCCGGTTGCACCATTACGCATACTCAAACAGCGTCATAAGCCCAAATCAACGCAAATCAATATGTAATTGTTGGTGGCAGTGGAATAAGTCAGCCCTGGGTTATCCGCCAAAAAATCTACGCCCGTTCCTCGTGTGCGTAAGCCGGGTTGCAAGAATGGTCAGAGCGCCTGCCTGTATCGCAGCCGCCAAATTTGGCAGACTGCCTTCTTACAAGACGCCTACCTAGCTGGCCTTGCGGTTCTGGTCAGGCTCGGCATCATTGGATATTTTGTCCGGATTCTCGCGCTTAGCTGGAACGTCGCCAAAATCCTGCGCGCCGTAGTCATATCCTTTTCCGCCATAGTGCTGGGGACGTCCCTCCGGCTGCTTGGTTCGCTCTTCTTCATTCAGATCCCAGCCTTGCTCGTGAGCGGCTTCTGCGCCAGGTCCACGTGTGTTCTCACCCAACCCATCTGGTTCTCTTGTCTCATCTTTCTTCGAGTCGTTTTCCATGATAGCTCCCTCATTTTTAGACGGAAATGTCATGGCAGTAGATGTCTTGCTACAGCCTGATGGGAGTATCAAACTTCCCAGAACGCTTGCCGCACACGCCAATGAACGCCATCGGCGATTGCAACGAGACGCTTAGCTCTGTGCCTAACCTTTCGTGGGCAAACGCCGGGCTTGATTCACCTGCTGGTTTCTTTACTTCATCTCGGCGTGAACCAGCGGAGCTGATAGGTAATTCCCACTGTAGTGAAATTGCCGCCCTTCCTTACTGACGCTCCTCTGTTATAGGCGAGTTTAAGAGATTGCGAGCGCGTGAGCGGCACAGCCATGGTCGTGCCCAGCCGGGAATTCTGTTGCAGATCATCGCTCCGGACTCCATCCACGTGAGTGCGTCCACCGGTGTAGTACGTGCCGTCCAGCGCCACCCACAGCCCGGGACGAAAGGTATAACTCAAGTGCGCTTGGGCCGAGCCGAGCGGCGCCTGCTCCCGCACCTGCCCTTGAAAGAATTTGGAGTTCTGCATAAAGAACCAGCTTCCCAGGTCCACCTCCAGCATCCAGGAATGCAGCGTGCGTGAGATGCCAATCTCCGGCTTGAATGCCCATCGATTGGAGCCGATATTGATCAGGAGATTGGGATCGTACTGCCCCAGCGGCACGACCATCACCATGCTAGTTCCCACCACGGTCCTGGATTTGTGCTTTTTGAATTCCGCTGGCCCCACCGCCGGTGAACCATAAAAGATGAAAGAAAAACGCAGGCGTGGATCGCCCAATCCGGAGCGGTATGTGCGTCTGAAAGCTCCATTCACCAGGCCCTCGCCCGTGCCCCAGACGTAGGGAGCGCCTATTGATAACGAGGTCTGCCGTCCTAGAAACCCAAACACATGGACGTAGCCAACTGTCACAGCATTGAAATCGGCGGAAGCATTCGTAATCGGCAATGTGGGATCAAGCACTACGCTGCCGGTGGCGCGTCCGTAATTGATCGCGGCAAAGTTTGTGCCGACCGGCGCGGGCGAGTAGCTACGCGGTTCCAACTCCTGTGCTGCGGCAAGCGCACTGCACAATATGGCGATCGCAATACATATCACCCCAGCGAACTTAGGAGATGCATGCAAGAAAAGTTGACTGCTGCCCCTCTCCGGCAATCCCTCCGATGGTTCTAAGAGGCTGAAAAATGTGTGAAAGATGGCCAGTCGTCTACCTGTATGTTCGTACAGGGGGCTTCCTTTTCGCGTGCGAATAAGATTCTGGCTGATGGCTGGATCGAAATAATCTGATTGAAATAAATCGAATGTAGAAAAAAAGCCCGCCATTGTTCCGGCGGGCCCTGTTAAGCGTCTTTGAATTGCTTCCTCTACTGGACGGCGTTCCCATCCGCATCTATCTTGTGGATCTCGCCCAGGTTTAGCTGGCGGATGCCTGCTTCCACCTTGTTCATGTCGCCCACCACCACCCACACCAGATGGTCTGGCAAAATGAACTTCTTGGCGATCTCATTGGCGGACTCAGGCGTTAACGCCAGCACCTTTTCCGTAAAGGTATTGAAGTAGTCTTCCGGCAACCCGTACTGCAGGATCTGGCTATAGGCTCCGGCAAGTTGCTGGACGGTTTCAAAGCTTCCGGGCAGACCAAGCGTGGCGTTGCTCTGCTGGTCTTTCAGTTCATTCTCCACGATCGGCTTGCCACCGGCGATGTCCTTGTATTCCCTCACTAGCTCGCCCAGGGACTCCTTTGTCTTGTCAGTCTCCACCGGCGAGATGCTCAGGTATGGCCGCTGGCCGCGCGCCGCGGGCATAAAGCTGAAAACGCCGTAGGACCAGTGCTTGTCTTCACGCAGGTTCATGTTGATGCGCGAGCCGAACGTGCCGCCGAAAACGTCATTGACGATCTGGAGAGGAATGGCATCAGGATCGTTGCGCGGCGGAGCCAATTGCGCGCCAAAGATGATGCTCTGCTTGGAATCAGGACGGTCAATCAGGTAAACAACATCCTTTTCCGGCTCCGGCACCTTGGTGACGTTTTTCTTCGGCACTTCGCCGGACTTCCATCCCGCAAAAAGTTTTTCCAGCTTGGGCTTGATGGCTGCCAGAGTGGTATCTCCCACAATCAGCAGCGTTGCGTTGTTCGGCTTGAACCAAGTGTCATGCCATTTGGACAGGTCTTCACGCGT
>DASXJO010000083.1:0-1524 GCA_036497385.1 Candidatus Angelobacter sp.
ACCGTGAAGAAAACCAACAAAGTCATTCTTCTGCATGAAGACACGCGCACAGGCGGCCTGGCCGGTGAACTTGCGGCCATCATCAATGAAGAAGCGTTCGATGATCTCGATGGTCCTATCGTCCGTATCACCGCGCTGGATACACCTGTGCCGTTCTCACCACCGCTGGAGCATTTCTTTTTGCCGAAAGTCGAGGATGTGGTGCGGGAGGCAAGGAAGCTGCATAGCTATTAAGCGCTTTTTCTGAAATCCCGAAGCGTAGCGAGGGATCCCCACCCGCACAAATAGAGTAAGGGTCGGCATGTTTCAATAGGTGCGGAACTCTGGATCAATCGTGGCTATAGCGATCTCTCGCTCCGCTCGAGATTTCAGAAAAAACTACTGCCCACTCACCACCGGCAACTCCACAAAGCTTGCTTGTCCCGGCTGGTGGTAAATCCGCTGCGTGGCCTTCTTATAATCTCCCGGCTTGGCCCAGAAAATGTTCGGTACAAAGGTCTGCGGGTTGCGGTCATACAGCGGGAACCAGCTTGACTGCACCTGCACCATGATGCGGTGGCCGGGAAGAAAGACGTGGTTCGTCGTCGGCAACTCAAAGCGATAAACCAGCGGCGTGTCCACTTTGATCGGTCTTGGCGTTTCGAGGCTCTCGCGATAGCGTCCGCGGAAGATGTCCATCGACACCGCCAGTTGGTACCCGCCCATTTGCTCCTGGCCCGCAACTTCGTCGGGATACACGTCAATTAATTTCACTACCCAGTCAGAATCCGTGCCGCTGGTTGAAGCCACCAGATTGGCTACAGGCTGCCCGCTGATTTTTACCGGGGTGGTGAGGACTTCTGACGTAAAAGCCAAAACGTCAGGGCGGCCAGAAGCTTCGCGCTGATCGTCGACCAGCCACAGTGGCCACGTCAAACCTTTTTCAATGTCATAGCCCACAGGACGTGTCGGTCGTGCGCGGAACGGCACTGGCTTGGCCGGATCGGAAACATATTCTTCATACGGACCATCGCCCGCCGTGGGTGCGGAGAAGCCAGCTTTCATCCCCGCGTTGAGATAGAGCGGGGTCGGTTTGGGAGCGCATCCGCTGGCGCAGCCTGAAGGCCATGCGTTTAGCCGTTGCCAGGTGTTGGCGCCGGTTTCAAATGCCGATACCGGCGGCACGTCAGCTTTCGGCGCGTCGTCTTTCAGGTAATGATCCAGGAACGGGCGTAAAATCTGCTCGCGGAAATATAGTCCTGTATCGCTGTTGAACTTCAACGCGCCCAGCGTGCTGCCGTCGCCGATCTCTTGCCCGTGGTGCCATGGGCCGATCACCAGAAACACTTTGTCGTTGTTCGTATCTTTCGGCTTGATCGCCTTGTAAACGGCCATAGCGCCGTAAATATCTTCCTGGTCCCACAGACTGTAAACCAGCATTACGGGGACTTTCAGCGGCTGTGCGGCAAGAATCTTGTCCACGGCCTGATCTTTCCAGAATGCGTCATAGCTGGGATGTTCCAGCACCTTGCGCCAGAAGCCGAT
>DASXJO010000084.1:0-2084 GCA_036497385.1 Candidatus Angelobacter sp.
ACCAGAGTCTGCGCCTCTTCCAGCGTGAAAGTTTTTTGTTTTGCCATAGATTATCTTCGCGTCCTGCCTCGCCTCACCGAATGTCCAGCATCCTGTCCAGGGCCACGCGTGACCAGTATTTCACGTCGTCCGGAACCTGGATACGGTTCATCACGTTCCCTTCCGTCAGGTTTTCCAGCACCCAGCACAAGTGCTGTGGCGATATACGGAACATGGTGGTGCAAAGGCAGCCTGATTCATCAAGGGTAATCACCATTTTACTCTCGTCGGCAAATTCTTTGCCCATGCGATTGACCAGATGGATTTCCGTGCCCACGGCAAACTTGCTGCCCGCCGGAGCGTCGGCGATCATCTTGATCAGGCTTTCGGTTGAGCCTACGCCGTCGGCCTTTTGGCAGACCTCCCAGCGGCACTCCGGATGCACAATCACTTTGATCTCCGGATGAAGCGCACGCACCCTATCCACATGCTCCGGTAGAAAACGCTGATGCACCGAGCAATGTCCCTTCCACAAAATTACTTTTGCTTTGCGCAATCTTTGCGGATCGACTCCCCCGCCAATCATGAATGGGTCCCACACCACGCATTGATCCAGCGGAATGCCCATGGCGAATGCGGTGTTGCGGCCCAGGTGCTGGTCAGGGAGAAACAGGATTTTCTCATTGCGTTCAAACGCCCAGTTGAATGCCGCCGGCGCGTTCGACGACGTGCATACCAACCCGCCGCGCTCGCCGCAAAAAGCTTTGATCGCCGCCGTGGAATTCATGTAAGTCAGCGGCGTGATGCCCCGCCCTTGATCATCGGTTAGGCCGAGTGAAATCAATTGCTCCCAGCAGCTTTCCACCTGGCCAATCTCGGCCATGTCCGCCATGGAGCATCCAGCGTTTAGATCGGGCAGGATCACCTGCTGGCCTGCGTGCGCCAGCACGTCCGCGCTTTCCGCCATAAAATGCACGCCGCAGAAAATTATGTATTCCGCGCTGGTGCGCGCGGCTTCTTGCGCAAGTTTGTAGGAGTCGCCGCGAAAATCGGCAAAATGGATTACTTCATCGCGCTGGTAGTGGTGGCCCAGAATCACCGCGCGCGTGCCAAGTTCGCGTCTGGCTGCGGCAATGCGCGCATCCATGGTGTTATCGGGGAGTACAAGGTAATTATCAAGCGAGCAACTGACGCCTCGCTCTTCCAATGGAGCAATCACAGTCGACATTTTTCCGCCTTCAGTCCCTATGGCTTTTTGCCACGGAACGGAGATGTTGAAAGCATCCACAGGCTCCAGCAGGTCCACTGCGCAAATTGAACGCCCGACCCGCGGGGTTGTTGAAGCCCGCAGTCTTACTGGTTCTTTTGATGACTCTCACTACAGGTTCGACGCAAAACTATGCCCGCGCCAATCCGCTGAAAAGTCACCTTTTATTGTGCCATTCAAGGTACTTTCAGCGCAAATACGCGGAAATCTACAGAAGTGCTTACGCGATTGAGGTCACCGCCATCCCATCTCCATAAAATCCTTTCGCTCTGTTACCCTGAATGCGCCTATGCGCCTTCAAAAAAGCTTGCTTCTAATAATCGCTGTAGCAATTGCCTCCTTCGCCCAAAACCCAGCCCAATCTCCCAAACCGGTGGCGGACCGGCTCGCGGCACAGAACGCTCTCTTTGAAGAGCAATACGAGTCTGATCTCCGTAACTCACCTGAGCGGGCAACCGCCTTTGGCGACTATCGCTACAATGACAAGCTTTCCGACCACTCGCTTGCGGGCATCGCCCAGCGGCACAAGACTGACGAAGATTTTCTGAAACGCCTTCAGGCCATTCCCACCGCCGGCTTTTCTGATCAGGACCAGCTCTCGCATGATCTTCTAGCTCGCGCGCTGGAGCAGCGCATCGCGGACTTTGCCCTTAAAGAGTACGAGATGCCAATCAATCAACAGGGCGGCATACATACGGGTCTCGCGGACCTTCCTCTTTCCGTGCCGTTCGACTCCGTCAAGCATTATGAAGACTACATCGCGCGCCTGCACCACGTGCCGCGCGTGTTTAACCAGACCACTGAAGTCCTTCGCGCCGGCATGAAGGACAAGCTGATG
>DASXJO010000085.1:0-3796 GCA_036497385.1 Candidatus Angelobacter sp.
GAATACGATTGAAGTGTTAAGGCACGATTTTATTGTTTTTACAGCAACCCGCAGCTGCTCTGCTCTGGCCCGCGGCTATTTTTTCGGATCATCTGATTCAGGATGCGGTAAGTCGGCTTTTTGTCCTTTGCGTTTGTTCACGGCCTGTCGAAGAATATATTCAATCTGGCCATTCACGCTGCGCAACTCGGCCTGCGCCCAGCTTTCCAGGTCGTCCCAGAGCGCAGGATCCATCCGCAGAAGAAATGATTTCCGTTCCGCCATTGTTACCAGTCAGCTTTCATCGTTGTTGTATCGCCGGAATGTCTAACAAGTTTTTGCTCTGTCTCATGCGTGGAGCAACATTGCCTGCCTTAGATTTTCTGTTGCTCCACTGCTCTATCCCGCACCGGATGGAGCAGGCATTTATGCCTGCGTCTGCTGCTCTTTCCTTGCGGCTTTAGCCGCTGCGTAAAAGCTTATGTGTACAACGTGCCGGTGTTCACCACCGGATGCACTTCTGATTCGCCGCACAGCACTACCATCAGATTGCTTACCATGGAGGCACGGCGCTCATCGTCCAGTGTGACCACATGCTTTTCCGCCAGTTCTTTCAACGCCATATCCACCATGCTTACCGCGCCCTGCACGATCTTGGTCCGCGCGGCGATGACGGCTTCCGCCTGTTGCCGGCGCAGCATAGCCTGCGCAATTTCCGGCGCGTACGCCAGATGCGTGAGCCGTGCTTCATCCACCACAACGCCGGCTTTGCTCAGGCGCTCCTGTAATTCGTCGCGCAGAGATTTAGAAACGTCATCCACGTTGCTGCGTAGCGTGATTTCGGTGTCCTCTTCGGAATGGTCATAAGCATAGAGGCTGGCAAGATGCCGCAATGCCGATTCACTTTGTATGGGCACATAGTTCTCATAGTTGTCCACGTCAAACATGGCTTGCGCCGAGTCTTCAACGCGCCAGACAACCACGGCGGCGATCTCAATCGGGTTGCCGCGTTTGTCATTCACCTTGAGCTTGTCGCCGTTCAGCGTGCGCGCGCGCAGCGAAATCTTGTTGCGGCCCAGCGGTCGCTGTCCTGCGGTTGAACTTGCGCCCATCTTGGCGGCTATGAGATTGGCGCGCCATGAGGCCGCCTGCTGCGGTCCGTTTGAATAAAACGGATTGCCCCAGTGAAATCCCGGCGTGCGAACGGTGCCTTTATAAGCGCCAAACAGCACCAGCACGCGTGCCTGGTTCGGCTGAAGGGTGAAAAAGCCGGTCAGCAGGATGATGAGGAATGGCAATGTAAAAATCGAAAGCACCAGCAGGCCAACGTGTGGCTGGCCGGTGGTTTCAACGCCATCCTTAATGGAAAAACCCATGAGCCCAATATCAGCCCACACGGCAGCGATCAGCAGAATGAGCATCGCCCATCCGTTCTGTACGCGGACCACTTGCTCATGGGCGGCAGTAACTTTGTTGGTATTCATCTTGGCAGTTTCCTTGATCTAACAGCCAGCTTGTTCTCTGTCTGTTATCGAAATGATATCATATTGATATATAATAAAATGAACTTTATATTTGCCTTGGAATCATGCAGTTACTTTGATTTGGCCCGGGCTTGGTGGGAGAGGCGACTAACGGAATTGGGCTCGATGAACCGGTCTTGGGAACTGTATTCGGAACACGGGGTGGAGCAGGTCTTTAGACCTGCGGTAAAGCTGAGGAACCCTTCGGCTTTAGCCGCCTGAGGTACATCGCGCGCGGATACACCACAATAAAAGGTCCAGACAATAAAAGCCCCGCTTGCGCAGGGCTGGTTAGTTTCAGATGAATCACTTATTTGCCCAACGAAGCCATATCAATCACAAAGCGGTATTTCACGTCGCTGCGCAGCATACGCTCATAAGCTTCATTGATCTTCTGGATGGGAATCACCTCAACGTCGGCTGTAAGTTTATGCTCGGCGCAGAAATCCAGCATCTCCTGGGTTTCCGGAATTCCGCCGATGAGCGATCCAGCCAGTTGGCGGCGTTTGAAGATCAGGTTGAAGACTTCAATATTAGGCGGCTGCGGCGGCGCGCCGACAAGAGTCAGCGTTCCATCACGCTTGATCAGCGCCAGATAGGCGTTGAGATCATGCTTCGCGGAGACCGTATCCAGAATAAAGTCGAAGCTGGCAAGGTGGCGGTCCATCTCGTTTTGATTCTTTGAGACCACCACTTCATGCGCGCCCAGCCGTTGCGCGTCTTCTTTTTTGCTGGGCGAAGTGGTGAACAGCACCACGTGCGCTCCCATCGCCGCGGCGATCTTCACTCCCATGTGCCCCAGGCCGCCCAGGCCCACAATGCCCACTTTTTGTCCTTTGCTTACTTTCCAGTGGCGCAACGGAGAATACGTGGTGATTCCGGCGCAGAGCAGCGGCGCAACTCCGGCAAGGTTTGTCTTGTCCGGCACCTGCAGGACAAAATATTCGTCCACCACAATGCTCTTGGAATATCCGCCATACGTCATGCCGCCCAGATGCTTGTCCGGCGAGTTGTACGTGCCGGTAAAACCCGTATCACAATACTGTTCTAATCCCGCCTGGCAGTTGGGACAGCTACGGTCAGAATCCACCATGCATCCCACGGCGGCAATGTCACCCACCTTGAAACGCTTCACGTCGCCGCCAACGGCAGTCACGCGCCCCACAATCTCATGCCCCGGCACCGCCGGATAAATTGTGCCGCTCCACTCATTGCGCACCGTATGCAGGTCAGAGTGGCACACCCCGCAGTAAAGGATTTCAAGCTGCACGTCCTGCGGCAGCGGCTCGCGTCGCGCAAAAGAAAATGGCGCCAGCGGCGACTTCGCCGACTCTGCTCCATAGCCTAGCGTTTTAGTTTTTGCCGGAACTGCTGCAACAAGCGTGGTGGACATAATTCTTGTCTCCTATGTATGGCTGATGAACTGTGAGGGCGGCCGGTTACTCATTTATGGATGTGTTGGCCGACTCGGAGGATTCACCGATTGGCATTCTTTAACCGAGCAGCCGATTCCGATCTCCGAATTTGCGACGACCAGATTTCCTGATTCCTGATTTGCCGATGTCCCGATTTGCTGATGTCCCGATTTGCTGATGTCCCGATTTGCTGATGTCCCGATTTCAGATCACCAGATCACCAGATCAACCGATCTCAACCTGATTTGACACCTTCAGCAAACCCTTTAAAATAGATGAGTATTTCCCGTCGCAAGCGCCGGTTTGTCTGGCGCCTCATTCAATGCCGAAGTGGCGGAATTGGCAGACGCGCATGGTTCAGGTCCATGTACTCGCAAGGGTGTGGGGGTTCGAGTCCCTTCTTCGGCACCAGAAATTTTCTCCTCAATAACTTGGCGGCTTGGTGTCGTGAAGTTTCGCTGGTGCCCACCGGCGCAGTTTTCGAGAGGCCCGTATCTGTGGGGGCAATTGCTTATTAAAGATTAATGCACTATCTTTAAATAACGTTTCGGGCTATTAAAGGAAACCTAAACAGTGGCTGCTCCTGTAAATGAGACTTCTCGGCGAGGGAGATATGTGACCACAACCCTGGCTGGCGAGCCAGTCAAGGCTTTCGTCCCGCCTGCTCTGCCGCCTGTAGACCTGGATTTGAGTGGTCTCCACCAACATCTTGATCGTGCAAACCAGGCGCTCGGTCGTCTCGATGGCTTGACTGTTCTGCTGCCCGACGTGCGGTTCTTGCTCTATCTGTATGTACGCAAGGAGGCCCTGGTCTCGTCGCAAATTGAGGGAACACAATCCTCATTTGTCGATGTGCTCCGGTTCGAGAATAAGGTGCCA
>DASXJO010000086.1:0-31319 GCA_036497385.1 Candidatus Angelobacter sp.
ACTCTTTAAGGGCAGCGGCAATATCAGTGTCGTTGGTCAGGATGTGCGCTGGCTGTGGCATGTGCGATTGCTGCCCTAACCAGGCTTGAACTTCCGCTGGATCAGCCACAGCGAATCGGCCTTCACGCTTCACAGGCATTCTTTGCTTCGTCCAGGTCTGGGTTGACGCCGGACTGGTGCCCAAGAACTTGGCTATCGCTGTCCAGCCCTTGAGAGTCGCTGCCGGCGCTGTCTTCTTCTTGGCAAGGGAATTACCGGGCGATCATTGACGGATATGCGCGGTGGGAACTCGCAAAGGAATTGAAACGACCGTTCATGAGCGATAGCTGCCTGATCTAAATGCCTCCGCAAAACTCATCCGCAGAGATGGAGTCCTTGCTCCGGTTCTGCGTGGCAACAGTGTTTTATCTGCCTGCAAAGAAGCAAACACTGATAGCGACGCCGGCTTCAAAAGCATGTCTACGCTGTCGCACTTTCTCTATTGAATAGCTTTCAGGATCGCCGTGAGGACCTTGTCCACACTCTCTTTTTCGCTTTCAAGATCGGTCCTGCACTCCACTTCCGGTGTAAGGGGTGATTCATATGGATCATCGATTCCAGTGAAGCCGGGAAGTTCGCCGGCGCGCGCTTTTTTGTACAAACCTTTGGGATCGCGCCGTTCACAAACCTCCAGTGGCGCATTCACAAACACTTCCATAAATTTTCCCATGGTTGCGCGAATCTCGTTACGGATCGCGCGGTAGGGCGAGATGGCTGAAACCAGAGCGACCACCCCGTTACGGGTGAGTAAATGGGCCACAAACCCGATCCGGCGAATATTTTCATCGCGCTCGGCCTTGCTGAATCCCAGGTCCCGGCTCAGGTGCTTGCGTATAAGGTCGCCATCCAGCATTTCCACGCGGATACCGCGCGCTAACAGTTCAGTATGCACCGCATTGCAAATCGTTGTCTTGCCGGAACCGCTCAGCCCTGTGATCCAGACAATGATTCCCTGGCTCTCACCTTTGCGCGCAGCGGCTGCGGGGAATGCGGTCAGCGATGCCGTGTCTTCCGCGAGCGGATCGGAAATGATGCCTGCGGCCAATGTGGCGTTGGAAATAGGATGGACAACAATGAAGCTTCCGCAGGTCTTATTGGTCGTGTACGGATCGCACAAAATGGGTTTATGGGTTTCGATTTCCGCTTGGCCGATTTCATTGCACTGCAATGAGTCCGCCTGTACCGGACTCAATGTATCCAGATTTACCTTGTGCAGCAGTTTGACCACGCTCATGCACGCCATTTGCGTCGTATGCCTCAGCACATATGGTTCGTTGACTTTCATAGGCAATGTCGACATCCAGATGAGCTTTGCCCGGAAACGTTTTGACAGCGTTGGGGCCCGCCGTGGATCGCAGAGCATGTCACCGCGTCCCAGGTCGATGTGTTGTCGCAGTAAAACTATCACGGACATGGGCGCGAACGCGTGATCAAGGTCGTCTTTATAGTTAAGGATGCGGTCAATGGTGGCCTGCCGTCCAGAGGGCAGAGCAAGCACTTCTGCGTTGGGCCGGAGGTCCCCGGATGCAATAGTTCCAGCGTATCCTCTAAAGTCCTGGCCGGAACGGATCACCATTTGCACAGGAAAACGGAAAGTTGCAGAACTGTCGTTCTCGTAAATGTGGATGGACTCCAGTGCCTCCAGAAGCGGCGGGCCTTCATACCACGGCATCTTCCCGCTCCGCGCAATCACGTTATCACCTTCCAGTGCGCTCATGGGGATGAACTCGATTTCCTGTAATTGCATGGGAGAAGCAAATTCCATGAAGCTCTGCCGGATGCGCGCGAATACTTCCGGATCGAAACTGACGAGGTCCATCTTATTAATGGCAACAATGAGGTTCCTGATCCCAAGCAGCCACGCTATATAAGCATGGCGGCGCGTCTGGATCAGAATGCCTTTGCGCGCATCTACAAGCAACACAGCAACCTGGGCGGTCGATGCTCCCGTAACCATATTCCGCGTATATTGCTCGTGCCCTGGCGTATCGGCAATGATGAATTTACGGCGGGGAGTGGAGAAATAGCGGTAAGCGACGTCTATTGTGATGCCTTGCTCACGTTCAGCCTTCAGGCCATCAGTGATATGAGAAGGATCGAATTGAAATCCATTCACAGACGGAAGCTTCCGCAACGAAGCCAATTCATCTTCGTATACTCCGCCTGAATCGTGGAGAAGGCGGCCTATCAAAGTAGACTTACCATCATCCACGCTGCCTGCGGTGAGGAAGCGCAAGAGACTGCGGACCGGCGCTGGAGAAATAGAATTCAGAAGTACCCCTCTCTTTTTTTCAGCTCCATCGAGCCTTCCTGGTCATGATCAATAAGCCGGTTCTCGCGTTCCGAGCGCCGGATCTCTTTCAGCTCGTCGATGATTCCACTGATCGAGTCAGCTTCCGAACGGATGGCGCCGGAGCAATGACTACAGCCGAGAGAGCGCATACGGGATCGTATAACTTCAATCCGGTCAGAAGAGAGCCGCTCGCCTCCGTGCTCGGGAATGATTAGCTTGTCTCCGCGAACCACAACTTCGCGTTCTTTGGCAAAATACAACGGTACAACGGGAATCTCTTCGCGGCGGATATATTCCCACACGTCCAGCTCCGTCCAGTTGGAAAGCGGAAAGACTCGGACGCTCTGGCCTTTGTCGATTCTGCTGTTGTAAAGGTTCCACAATTCAGGCCTTTGATTCTTAGGGTCCCATTGGCCAAAGGCATCGCGGAAAGAAAAAATGCGCTCCTTGGCGCGAGATTTTTCCTCATCCCTGCGCGCTCCGCCGATTGCGGCGTCAATTCCATTTTGAGACAACGCATCGAGCAGGGCTTTAGTCTTGAGCAAGGCGCAGCATTTGCTCGGGCCCAGCCGGAAAGGATTGGCGCCCATTGCGATGGCCTCGTGATTGGTATGAACTATCAGCTTCACACCCAGTTCGCCGCAGGTACGATCACGAAACTCGATCATTTCACGAAACTTATAAGTAGTATCGATATGAATGAAAGGAAAGGGAATTGGAGCTGGATAAAATGCTTTCTGGGCCAGACGAAGCATTACAGAAGAATCTTTGCCGATTGAATACAAGAGTGCAGGGCGGGAAAACTCTGCCGCCGCTTCGCGAAGAATGTAGATGCTCTCGGCTTCAAGAGTATCAAGATGGGATAGATTATAGGTGCCCATGATTTCCAATAACTCTCAATTCAAGCAGTAAGCGATAGCGCTCTGAAATCCGATCTCTGAATAACCTTGGAACTCTCATTCTCTATCAGTGAATTCTCTCTTTGGTCGGTACTTTGCCTATTCGCGTCCTGACCAGGTCCGAAAATTGAGAATCCCTGGCAAGTCGTCAAGAGCATTACCCGAATAGCAGAATGCACGATCATCCCAGTAAACGGTCGCCACGGGTTTTGATCCGCCTGTTTGATATGCGGAGTTGCAATTGATCTCATCAAAAGGAATATCATGTTCAAGCAGGTAGGGGCGGAGTTCATCGATGCCGCGGGTGGTGTAGACAATAATTTTCCATCCCCGGCTGCGCAGTTGGCCCAAGGCGGCGATCACATCCAGCCGCGGCGAGCCTAAAATTTCCGGGCCCTTCCAGCCGTCGTAATCGGCAATAACGCCGTCAAAATCAACCGCTATGGTCGAATGCCTTCCGTTTTTCCCGGACTCATTGCCTTGCATTAGATGAATCACGCCTCCAATTCCATTGTTCATAAATGAAGCCACGCGTGCGCAGCAAACTTTGACTCAAATTGCCGCAATTCCTTTCCCAAGCAAAAGGGCGCCCAATAATATCGTGCAGTAGAGCAGCGCTTTACGAAGTACGTTCACAGATAAGCCAAGGGAAACACGGGAGCCCAGATATACTCCGACCAGTCCGGCCGGGACAAGCTGCGCAAGGGCATGAAAATCGCAGTTTGCGGCGTGCATCCCTCCTGCCGTGGCTGAAATGATCAATCCAAACACCAGATTCGTTCCCATGACCAAAGCAGGCGATAGCGCAGTGACATTGAATAGCATGACTGTTCCAAGCGCGCCCGCTCCGGCCGAGGAAAAGCCGGTTTCGATGCCGAGAACAAAACTGAAAAGCGGGAGCAGATATGCACTCGATTTCCATCGCGTATTTGTTGTTACACCATGAAACAGGCTCAAACCGGCAGAGACAATCACAATCAGGCCCACCGTAAAAAGAATCCAGGCTTCCGATCCCTGAGTGTGCGCCCGCTTCAGCAGGAAAGCGCCAATGATCGTGCCGGGCAGTCCGCCATAGAGCAGATACATCAGGGTGCGGACGTCAACTTTTCTATGCCAGTAATACACGCCTGACGCGAGTAACTTCACACAGGTCGAAAAAAGAAGGGCCGTTGCGACAGCGGTTCGCCCCTGGAAGCCGAGCAGGAAAACAAGGGCTGGCACCATCAGCGTGCCTCCTCCCACACCGCTGGCTCCAATGGCAAAACCTATCACCAGACCGATAATGACTTTCATTAAGATACTCTCATCAACCGGTAGATATATTACTGCGTATTCAAATCGAAAACTAGCAATCAACTAGCCTAAAACTACAATCACGATAATTTGTTGCTCTATGTTATAACTGAAAAAAATACAATATGATTCTACAAGCGTAAAAGTATTCCCATGATGAAAAACTATTTAATTTAGTGCCATATAGCTCTTCCTCGTAAAATTTAACTCGTTCTTTGATGACGGTGAACGCCGGGCATGAAAAGTCCTAGAGGTCAGCTTCCTTCAGCATGAGTTTTCCGTGCAATTCAATCTGTTCCGCAGACTGGCCCACGAGAATGTCAAATTCTCCCGGATCAATATGCCACTGTTTGAGGTTAACGTCGTAATAAGAGAACGCTCGACGATCAAGCTGCACCGCGACATGCCGGGCTTCGCCGGGGCGCAGGTGAATTTTTGCGAAGCCTTTCAGTTCCTTGGCTGGACGAGGAACATTTGCATGCTTGTCGCCAACGTAGACTTGTGCAACCTCATCCCCCTCACGCTTCCCAGTGTTGGTGATATCGAAAGATACAGTGATGTTGTTTCCAGCGCGCGCCAAAGAGAGATTACGGTAAGCAAAAGCCGTGTAGGAAAGCCCATAGCCAAAAGGGAATAGCGGCTTAGTTCCATTGTGTTCATAGCCTCGATAGCCTACAAACAGCCGTTCCCGGTATACTATCTGCTTGGAACTATCGCTGGGGTAGTAGTTGTCGTGCACGGGATTATCTTCCCAGCGACGTTCGAACGTGATTGGCAAGCGTCCTGAAGGATTTACATCGCCGAAAAGGATTTCCGCCAAGGCCGTTCCACCTTCCTGGCCGGGATACCAGGTTTGCAAAACCCCCGGGATTGAGTCCAGCCATGGGGTCATGTCCACTGCCCCGCCTGCTGTGACCAAAATAATCACGTTTTGATTGATTGCGGCAATCTGCCGGATCAACTCGTCCTGCCCCGGAGGCAAACGGAAAGTCCGGTCGGCGCCTTCGCCTTCGGTTTCCGAATCAAAGCCCACGGCCAATACGACAGTGTCAGCGCGTGCCGCTAATTTTTTCGCTTCGGCGCTTACGATAGCGTCATGTTGCACGATTCCGAGTTGCAATCTGTCTCTCGGCTGGCGTGAGCGGCCACGGTGTTCCAGAACAATCTTATGGGGCGCAGTCTCAAAGGAAAGAGTCGTCCAGGGCACCATGCTCGGCGCAGATTTCCAGTGATCGAAGATCAACTTGTCATCCACATAGAGCCGAAAATAGCCGCCATCTTCACCAGTGGAGGCGACAAAAATATCGTAGGAGTCGGCGCTCGTTGGAAAGTAATACCCTGTCCAACGATCGGACGCCGTGCCCTCTGGCATGACAATTCTGGAGTCGGGACCAAAATCGATATGCTGCTCGGTTCGTGTGACTGTAGCGGACCCTTTTAACTCGATTCCTTGAAAGTATTCAGCTTGCAATCCATGCTGACCACCGGTTTCAGCGGTCATGAACTGTGTGGACGCTGCCCATTCGTGCAGGGTAGCCAGGCCGGAAGCGTAGAAAACCTTTCCTGATTCGCCAAGATAGTTACTTAGCCCTTCAAGGAAGCTCACTGCTCGGAAGGGCTGCACGTGCGCGCTGCCTCCTCCAACCGGAACCGCAGGGTATGCGTCCGGACCAATCACGGCGATAGACTTGATAGTTTTTTTATTCAACGGAAGCAAGGTTCTCTCATTTTTCAACAGCACCATGCTTTCTCGCGCAGTCTGGAGTGCAACATGACGCGCCTGCTGGTTGTAGCGAGGGATAGAGAGGTCAAGCTGGTCGTAGTCCAGCCAGCCCAAACGTGTGCCTACTCGCAGGATGCGGCGCACTTTATCATCGATGTTCGCAATTGAGATCTTCCCCTGCTGGATCGCAGGCAGCAGACTCTCTCGATTCATGTGGAGCGCGACCGGCATTTCCAAATCCAGTCCGGCATTGACTGCATCCAGAGTGCTGAAATTGGCAAACCAATCGGACATAAGTATGCCATCAAATCCCCATTCTTTTTTCAGCACCTCATCATCCAGATGGTGATTCTGCGCCATGTACTGTCCATCGGTCAGATTGTAGGAGTCCATGACGGCGCCGACATGAGCTTCCTTCACCGCCGCCTCAAACACGGGCATATAAATTTCCCGCATGGCTCGTTCGTCAATGACCGAATCTGTACTGTGCCGGCTAAACTCCGAATTATTTCCCAGATAATGCTTAATAGTCGCACTCACCCGCTGGCTTTGGACACCATTGATGAATCCAACAGCCATACGCGAGGCAAGGTACGGGTCTTCACCAAAATACTCAAAGTTCCGGCCATTCATAGGTGCGCGATAAATATTGACACCAGGCGCCAAGAGGAAATGGACTCCTTTGGCCCTTGCATCCCGACCGAGCACTGTCCCGACTTCCTGGGCGAGTGCCGGGTTCCACGTGGCCGCAAGCGCAATTCCACCCGCGACGGTGGTGTCCGGGCCAAAGTTACGCACTCCAAAAGGTCCATCCGCCATTTTGAATCGTGGCACATTGAGCCGGGGTACACCGCGAGTGAAAAATCCATCAACTCCGCCCAGGAGGTCAATCTTCTCCTCAAGAGTCATCTTACTGACGATTGCCTCCACTCGCGATTCACTGTCGGAAGGTGTTGTCTGTGCGGACGCCAGAGCCGCCAGAAGTAGAACCAGCACCGTGGTTCTGAGCGCAAGAGACATGCGTGAGGCGGGATGAATCATCTTGTGCTCTCCGACATTTCTTGTGCCGCCACAGAGGTAATTGTCATTGAATCTGAGCGCGACATTCGGGCCTGCTCTAAGCCTCCATCCAGGTAAAGTTTCCTGAAGTAGCGGTGACGGCGCTTTCCACTCGATGTTTTTGCCAGCGTACCCGATGGGACAAGGATAATGTCGCCCGGTGTGATTCCTAAGTCCAGGAAACATTTGCGGGAAATCGCCGCGGTGAGGCTTTTGAGGCTCTCCGTGAGAGGAGAGCGCACTTCTCCGACTACGATCAGGCGCTCTGTTCCCAACTGCTCGTCCGGTACGCCAAAAGCGGCGAAGCACCCTTCTCGAAGGCCAGGCGTTGAGGCAAAAATGCTTTCGAACGCGCTGGGATCAATTTTCTTTCCGTGAATTGTGATTCGTTCCCGCAATCGTCCTACCCAGAAGAGGTGGCCATTGCGGAGATAGCCGAGGTCTCCCGTGTGCAGCAATCCGCCGCGGAGCGCGCGCCGGGTTTCGCGCAGGTTCTGGTGATAGCGCAGCATGCGCGATGGGGTATCGAGACAGATTTCGCCTACGCGGCCATCGGGAAGCACACGGCCACGGGGCGAGAGAATTCGGACGGTAAGAGCAGGATGGGCGGCTCCCGCGCTCATCACAGCGACCTTTTCCGCCTCTTCTGCTGCTGATAACAATCGGGCAATACCACGCTCATCCAAGAGGCGGCGATCAATATGCTCGCAAGGCGGCAATTCATTAGGGTCGCTAAAAGTAGCTCCGCCGATGTTTTCAGCGCATCCGAAGTTTGTCTTAAGAGCTTCTCGTTTTACACCCAGAGGCGCGAATCTGGAATGAAACGCGTCGAACGTTTCCGCATGAATACGCTCTGCAGCGTTCCAGAACGCTCGAACATGATCAAGCCGCACGCCCTCAAGCTCGCTCTCCTGGGCCTTGCGTGCAGCAAGCGCGAAGCCGAAGTTGGGCGACCAGGTGATGTTAGCTCCAGTTTGGGAAAGGCAGCGCAGCCACAGCGCAGGGCGGCGGACGAAATCCTGCGGCGAGAGCAGGACCAATGGAACGCCGCGAGCCAGACACAAGAAGAAATTGTTGACCAAGCCCATATCGTGGTAAAGCGGCGTCCAATTTACACACAGATCAGAGGCTGAAAGTGCCATTGCCGCTGCCATTCCGTCCAACGCCGCCAAAATTCCTTTGTGGTCCCACACGCAAACGCGCGGAGCAGCGGTTGTTCCGGAAGTGAGTTGCATGGCAGCGATATCTGCGGGCGCTGGAAGCGCTGGCGCGAACGGCTCATTGTTAACTTCCATGCCTTCCAGATCCGGAGCAAACACAAATTTAGCTTCTGGAAAGCTATCCTTAGAATCAGCTACACCGGGCTTAATCGAAGGCGAGCAGACTACCACGCGCGGCCTGGTGGAATGAAGCACGCTCTGCAGGGTCTGGCGAAGTTCCAGATTGCCTCCTACCAATGTTGGTGGCGCAATGAGGAGAGGGACTGCGCCCAGCAATAGAGCCGCAAGAAGCACGTTGGCAGAGGTCTCGCCACTGGGTAGGACGATGATGCAAATATCGCCGGGCTTAACGCCTTCCTGCCTCAGGTGCTGCGCGACAGCGACCGACTTATTATAGAGTTGTGAACGCGATTGCCAATCAATAGTCTCTCCCGCTCCGTAAAAGGAGATGCATCGCGCATCGGGCGATTCATTGAGCCGCGCCAAAATTTCCGCCGGTAGCGATCCGCTCATCACGTGGTCACCAGCCGTTTCCCGTTTTTCATTGCGAATTCCTCAATTTGATTGCAGGCTGTAATGGCTGATGGAATCGTGGGCAAGCTGTGCTTCAAGGCCCGCACGTTATTTCTGAACACTGGATTTTCCAGGACCTCAGCCACGGTGTGGCGCAACAGATCCATAGTAAGGTCAGCTGGATCAATATGCTTTCCCAGCTTCAGCTCATGGATCTGCTGTGCGCGAAGCAACTGTTCCGGAATTTGGGGAACAACCACCATGGGAGTCTCGCAGTAAATTGCTTCGGAAACACTGCTATCGCCACCATGCGTCACAAACACTGATGCCTTTTGCAAAACGTCTGTCTGATGCACAAAATGACATAGTTCGACGTTGCCAGGCACCCGACCGAAATCTGCCGGTGAGAACTGCCCGCTCAGCGAAATAATTGCTCGCGTACCAAGCGTTCCAAGCGCCTCAATGCACGTTTGAAAGAATGCCTTGTTGTTCACGAAAACCGATCCAAGCGATACATAGATCAACTCGTACGACTTTGAATATTTCTCTATTCGGACTGTCGGGCCGACAAAGCTGCAGTGCGAAGACAGACTTGACCGGGCCGGCTGAAGCATTTCCAGCCCCAGCACCAGATGGAGGGCTTCGTCGTTTACAAAGATATCGCCTGCGTCTAAGCTGCCGTTCAGATGCTGACCGTAGAACCTGGTTGCTCTCTTCTGGAAACGCAGGAATGAAGACACATTGGACATATCAACGGAAGATCGCTTTTTTCTTTCCGCATCCAGGATCGTGCGCGGATCAAGGACAAACCCATTGGTTAGGCACGCAGCCGGAATTCGATGCTTCCGGGCAACGATCTTGGGGGCAGCCGTGAATTTGGAGTGCAAGATCAGGTCCGGCGATTCGCGCAGGGCCTCAGCCTCCACAAAGTCCAGCGTATGTTCAGCCGTTTCCAGCAACAGTAACCCAAGCTCATACAAGTTCATGGAGCTGTGAAATTTGTTGGGAAAGTAACCCTCATAATTTTTGTAAGCGATAAAGTCGAAAGGCGCATTCCGAACATACCGGAGGAATCCAGGCTCGTTGTAATGAATCACATGGTGACCGCGGTCCTGCAGTTCCAACAGGATTGGCTCAATCGCGTGATACATGCCAAGGTTCGGAATATGAAAAAACAATATCTTCATGCCGGCCTTTTACTCGAAAAAGACGTCCCATTTCGTGTTCCGGAAATAACTCTTCAACTGCTCGTAGTTATCGATTGTCTCTGGAGGGGACGCAAGATTTTGCTTCTTCATGCGTGTTGTTACCGAATTATGCGGAACTTTCAGAAAGTCGAAGATCCGTTGCAGCGTGTCCTGCTGTTTCTCGATGAGGTCTTCATAAATTATGTTGATTTTGGGATGTCCGGCAAAGGCTGCATCCGCTTCAGCAGCAGAGTTGCTAAGTTTTTCAAAATACCGGCTGCACTCTTCCGGATCCAGGTGCACAGGTGGCGTTGTCCGCAGGTCGCCTTTCAAACTCCACCATTGGCTCGTCATGTATGCCTGCTTGAGTGATATGAGCGTATACAGCATGTTCCTGCGCTGCAAATGAATCACTGCAAGAGACTGGTCGCCGCGAAGAAACTCCCACATTGTCCGGAATCGCTCATCGAGAATTTCCCACGAGTACTTGCTTTCTATAAAGCTTGAGAAGCGGGTGTATTTCTCCCGTAATTGCGGGGCGGCATCTGACACATCGACGAGCTTTGTGAAATAGTCTCTGGTCAAATGCTCGTAAAACATCTTGAACCCGATAGCCGTAATTTCCGATCTATGGGTTTGGTACACCTTTTGCTGCAGGAATGTAACTGGATCATCAAGAACCTGAAGCAGGCTTGTTTCAGGCAGCATGTCCAAATTGAACAATTCGCCATAAGTCTTTATCTGTGGATGAGCACTCAACAGGGAGAGCAAAAGGTTGGAACCTGTTCTGGCCGATCCCAGGACCATAAATCGTTGGACCTGCAAGTTTGAATCGGTAGAAATGGTGCTCAGGTTGACGTTTAATGTGGTCACAGTTGGTCCAATAAGATCAATCGCTCTAAATTAAATATGTCTCCACGGAATTTTGAGGAGCTTGCATGGCCGCCATTGTTAATGTTTGAATTTGCGCCGCAAAGCTGTGTCCTAAATCTTCCGAAAACAGCTCAGCTTTGTACACGAGCCGACACAACAGCGCCCCCCCTTCATGACGAAGGTGCAAACTAAGGTCTGCAAACGCCTGAAGGTCCATAGGAATCGAGAGAGGTTCCGCCCTGATGCCGGCCCATTCCATATCTGCCCCGGCGAGGGTCGGCATGAAATTGAATACAACTTTGTAAGCCGGCCGCGTGGCGATGATCTGCTGCAGATAGCCGTATGGCAGATCTTGATGAACGCAGGCGTCTACAAGATTGCGGCGTACATGATCAAGTAACTCGAGGAATGTCATCCCGTTCGAGATCGAGGCACGCACCACAACAACGTTCATGAATAGGCCAATGACTTCTTCAAACTCAGGACGACGCCGATCCGAAAGGGGCACGCCTACCGCAATATCATTTGATCCGCAAAGCCTGGAAAGAAACAACATGAAGACCGCCAGCATGGTTGCTGCCAAGGTCGTCCGCGATCGGCGACTCAAGACCACCAAGCGACTCACTTCTTCTTGCGGAATCGTGAACCATGAGGTTCCCGATCTTGTCGAAATCCCAGGCCTGCAAACGCCATTATGCGGCAGGGTAAGCACAGGCAATCCGCTTAGCTTATTTGTCCAATATGCGCTGAGCTTCAGGCCACGCTCGCTGTTCAGTTGTTCTCGCTGCCACAACACATAACTTTGGTATTGAGCAGGCAGTGGGCGGATGTCGGGTTCCGAGCCAGTTACAAAGGCACAATAAAATCGCCTGAGTTCTAACTCCAGCAAACGTCGGGACCACCGGTCGAAGACGATATGGTGCACCGCAATCGCAAGAATGTGCTCATCGCTGCTGAGCATTACCAGAGCAGCGCGGAGAAGCAGGCCGCAAGCCAGATCGAATTGCTCCAGCAGCGGCTTAATTTCTTTCTCCACCATTTCGGATGGATTGGAGGAAGGGAAGCTCCTTCCATCTACATTCGTAAAACGGTACGAAGGGGATTGGGAGATCAACCTCATTGGTTGTCCGTCTCGTGCAACAAACCTGGAGCGCAACACCTCGTGACGCTGAACAACGGCTTCAAGGCTGGCCCGCAACGCTTCCTGGTTCAGCGCGCCATGGAATCGCAATACCAGCCACAGGCTTCGCGCACAATCGAAGAACGGCAAGGTCTGCGGATCGCCAACGTCAGACTGCCACATCAGCTCTTCGGAAAATGACAGTTCCACGTCGGATTCACCATTAGCCCTGGGAATGACCTGCATAAACGATCCTCTATGATCGTGAATCGGCAACCCGCCAAATACTGGATCGCTCACGCCTGCTCTCTCGCAACAACCTGCCCATCATTGGGCTGTATGCTAGCGATCTCTGAAGCGACTTGGGCGATCGTTGCCGACTCCAGGAGAAACAGGTCAAGCGGAACTTCCACGCCAAACGTCGCGATAATCCGGTTGATGCAGCGCATGGCGGCCAGTGAATCCCCTCCCAGACTGAGGAAATCATCGTGGATGCCGATTTGGTCTGTAATCAATACTTCGGACCAAATCTGCAGCAGAGTCCTCTCGGTTTCGGTATGGGCCGAAATTGCTGAGCTTCCGTTGATGCTGTTTTGCGTCATTGTGGGCGAGACTCCAACCTGAACACTAATTTGCCAGCGATTCGAGCGCATTCGCGAGAACCCGCCCCGTATAATCTCCGTAGAGAATGCCTTTCCTGGTCAGCACAATAGCGTCATCTTCAATTGTGATGAAATCTTCCTCTTGAAGTTGACGTACTGTAGGCTCGCAAAGCCTTACCAAATCGAGTCCATGCCGCTTTCTGAACCTATTGCGGTCAAATCGAATCAGCTTCATCCCCAGAATTACGTCTCGCGTCATCAGCTCAAGATCGTTGTAAACGTATCCCCGGAACAACGGCAGTTGTTCCTGCTCCACCAGTTCGGAATAGCGTGCTAAATCGTTCGTATTCTGGTAGGCCCAGTTCCCAAGCGAACCAAACGCAGAGCTCCCGAAAGCATAAACATCTGTGCCCTGCCATTTGGTGGTGATGTGACGCTGGGTGTATTGATCGCCTCGGTTAAAAGTGAAGAAGTTAACCGGTTGGAGGCCGGCGCTGGTCAACTCATCGAGCGCGTAACGGGCCAGTTTTAACTCCTCTTCGTCTGAGGGCAAAGTGATGTTCTGGCGTCTCAAATTCGCGTAGTACTCTGTGTTCGCATAAATCTCAAGCTTGTACACGGTAACGCTGTGAGCTCCGCTTTCGATAGCGCGGCGAATAGAGTATGCCCAGGTTTCAGGAGTCTCGCCCTGCAAGCCGCTGATCAGATCAATATTTACCACCGCGCCGGTTGAAAGAGCGGTCTCGATTGCCTTCATGGCTTGCTTTTCGGTGTCTTTGCGGCCTGTGCGAAAAACGACTTCATCACAGAACGATTGAATGCCAAGATTGATACGGTTTACCCCATGCTGAGTGAGTATCTCGGCCTTGCGGGCAATCAGGGACACTGGTTCTGCCTCAAAGTTGATCTCTGGATCCACAAGTGTGAGGTTCTGGCGCAATGTCTGCATGATGCGCTCAATGTTCGCGGAGCTCAAAAGCGAGGGCGTGCCCCCTCCGAAATAAACTGAGATCGTGGGCCGTTCTCGTAAATGGAACCGGTCTGCGGCCATCTTGATCTCGCGACATAGCGAATCGACATAACGGTCAATTTCACTAAGTTCCGATTCGCGCAGGGTTGTGGTCTTGTAATGGCAGTAAGCACATCGCTGAATGCAGTAGGGGAAGTGCAGGTACACGTTCAGCGGTTGTCTGTTCAGGCCATGTTCTGCGGCCTCCGGGCGCCACTGCCGAAAGTCGGGGTAATTGGTTACAAAACCCCGCCGGGTTACTTCCAATTCATCCTGTATCACATTCAGCATTTTGCCACCTAAGATTCGCTCTTTCCTGCGTTGCACTGAACTGCCTGACGCTCCTGCGCTACGAAGCCGGCTAGAAGGGTAAGATTATTGAATAGTTCCGCGTCGAGCACGCGATCATCAAAGTGGAGTCCGAATCTGCCCTCAATTCGGGCAATCAATTCAGCGATCAAAATTGAATCGAGACCCAACCCGCTCTCTAGTAATGAATAGTCATTAGGGATCTCGTCGCTGACCACATGGAGCTGCATATCCTCCACCAGGATATGTTTGATTTGCTGAATAATATCCGTTGTTTCAGTCAACTTGTTCCCTACCTTCCTCAATCACCGCGGTCCAGATCGCTCCAATAACGGTGCGCGGGATGACATTTCAGTGAATCGTCTTCTAATTACAGAAGTGATCGCCAAACTCACTTGTGGCGCCAATAACAGCAGAACTCGGCCTAGCCTGCACTGGTTCCGAATCGCAGAACATTAAGATACTCCAAACTAAGCTTGTCTGCCAGAAATGAATTGGAGTGTTAAGGTTCGATTTTGGTTTACTTGATGGTAAAGTGCCAAGTCGGAGTGCTGTGCTGAGCAGTTCAAATCTATATTTAACTCTGACGTGATCAAGTTTCAAGACAGTTTCAAGGCAAGTTCCAAAATGAAACTATAGTTCCATAATGGAACTAATCTAGGTTCAAATTGATACGACGTTAATCCCAAAATGGAACTTATTGGGTTCCAAAAGCATTTGTGCCAGCCGTAGTGATGAGCAGGTGGGCGGCCCATGAACGCAGTGTTACGGTATGGAGACAGTGATCAAATTACATCAGGCTAGCAGCAAAAAGCAGCTATTGTGCTCGCAGGCACCTTAATCCACTCAATAACATACTTGCTTTCATCTTGTTTCCGAGACTGTGAACACGCATAGATGGCCCCAGATGACCCCTAGATCGCTTGACCAGGCACCATAAGAAGTGGTATTTTTACAACCTTTAGAGTTCTCTAAGGACGCAAGTTTTTTTCAAGAAACAAACTAGCCGGTTCGCATTACCCGAAGCCGCGTGTTCCAAATCCAAGAACAAACAACGGCCTTGATTATGGAATCAATGTCATCTCAGCCTTGTGAAAAGTTATATCTCACATCTTCGTGTTGCAGCAGCAGAGTGCTGTTAACGACCAAATGATCTGAAAGCTTCGTGCAACAAGGAAGCGAGACTGTAACTTTAGGAATCGCCTTCAACCCGCGGAGAAAGTTGAAGAGTTTGGTTCTGGAGGCCCCGTGCTGAATCAGGCGATTTTGAAGTAAAGAGCCTGTCTTGCGAGTTAATTAGAGGGAGGTAACATGATGGAACCGGTAATGCCTCAGCTTAGAGGTATTCTACGGCGGCTTGGTCGTGCACCGGTATTCACCGTGATCACATTGGTGATCCTGGCTATGGGAATCGGAGCAACCACGGCCATTTTCAGCGTCGTTAATAGCATTGTTTTGCACCCTCTTCCTTATTCGCACCCTGAGGAACTCGTCGATGTGAGAATTGCAGCTCCCCGCATCGGAATCGATGCTCTACCCTTATCGTCGGGCGCCTACTTCACTTTTCGGCAAGAGAATCGCGCGTTTCAGGATTTCGGGCTTTATGATCCTGGAATCAACTTCAACGGTCAATCGGTGAGCATTACGGGGATCGATCAACCAATGCGCGTGTCGGCCCTCCCTGTAACAGCTGAAGTGCTGCCAATTCTGCGGATTACGCCGTTTTCTGGACGATCCTTCACGCAGGAGGACGAGTTACCCGGGAGCGCTGACACGGCCATCTTGACTTATGGTTATTGGCGCAGCCAATTCGGCGGCCGCTCCGTGATTGGAAAAACCATCGACGTGGATGGCAAGCCTCACACGATCATCGGCGTATTACCACAGAGCTTTCGTTTCCTGGACAATGCCGACGTGGCCATGCTCTTGCCTATGAAGCTTGAGCATGCGGGGCCCACCCTTAACGACTGGAACTATATTGGTATCGGCCGGCTCAAGCCGGGTGTAACACTGGCCGAGGCGAACGCGGATGTCTCGCGAATGCTCGACATAGTAGGGAGACGCTTATTCCCGTCACCGGCTAGCTTCCAAAAGTGGACTCGCGCTGGGTTCGCGCCGAAATTGCAACCTCTGAAGGACGCAATGATTGGCGGCGTGGGCAAAGTCCTGTGGATTGTGATGGCTGGCGTTGGCCTCCTGCTGGTGATCGCTTGCGCCAATCTGGCCAACCTGCTTCTGGTGCGTGCTGAGGGAAGAAAGGAAGAGATCGCTATCCGCGTCGCACTGGGAGCAAGCAGCAAACGCATTGCTAAGGAACTCTTCTCAGAGAGTCTTGTTTTGGCGGTGCTTGGTAGTTTGCTGGGCCTGGGACTGGCGTACGGAGCTTTGCGAATCCTGATTGCGATAGCGCCCCCGAATCTACCTCGGCTGAATGAGATTGCGATTGATGGAAAGGCCATCTTGTTCACACTGGCAGTGTCCGTAGCTGCTCTCCTGCTTTTTGGTTCTGCTCCAGCTCTTCAATACGCGGGTGCTGGTTTTGGAAGCAGACTGCGGGAAGGTGGACGGTCTATGAGCGAAAGCCGTGCACGGAAGCGTTTGCGGAGTCTGCTTGTCATCGTCCAGGTGGCGCTGGCTCTTGTCTTGCTGGTGAGTTCGGGTCTAATGATTCGCACATTTCACGCCCTGACCAGGGTCAAACTGGGATTTGTTGCACCTTCTGAGGTCCAGACATTCCGCATCGACATCCCCGTGACGATGGTAAAAGACCCAATGGATGTGACCCGCCTTCAGGAACAAATTTCGCATAAGCTTGAAGCAATTCCGGGCGTGTCTTCAGTGGGTATCTCGAGAAATCTTCCCATGGATGGCGGTGTTTGGGGGGAGCCGATCGCAATCGAGGGCCGTGTCTATCCTCCCGGCGAAATTCCCCCGCGCACGCGGTACGGGTTCCTGGCGCCAGGTTTTCTCAAGACACTTGGGATACCACTGGTCGCAGGTCGCGAGTACACCTGGAGTGACATCTACAATATGCCTCCGGTAATTATGGTGTCTGAGAACTTCGCGCGCAAGAACTGGGGCGATCCTCAGAGCGCACTGGGCAAGAAGGTTCGCTCCGTGAAAGATTGGCGGGAGATTATCGGCGTCGTAGGAGATGTTCGCCAGGACGGTGTTGATAAGCCAGCGCCTGCTTCAGTGTATTGGCCGATCTTGACGACTGAGATCGATGGAAATCCAGTCGAGGGAGTACGGCGCAAAGTGGCTTTCTCTATGCGGACTCAGCGCACGGGCCAGGAGAGTTTTGATAAGGACGTGCGGTCCGCGGTGCGATCCGTCGCCCCCAACCTTCCCCTCTTTGATATGCGCACGCTTAATTATTACTACACTCAATCAATGGCGCACACTTCCTTCATGCTAGTGATCCTCGCTATTGCAGCGGGCATGGCGCTGCTGGTTGGGGCTGTTGGACTGCATGGCGTGATCGCATACTCGGTAGTGTTGCGCAGACGTGAGATTGGTGTTCGGATGGCGTTGGGCGCACAGAAGCGTGACGCGCTGAGGCTGGTGGTGGGAGACGGGTTGATTTTAGCGCTTGTGGGCATCGCCATAGGAATTGGTGCGGCCCTGGGCTCCACAAGGTTCCTCTCGAGTCTGCTGTATGAGGTTAAGCCGGCTGATCCTCTTACATTTGCTGCCGTCAGCTTTTTCATCATGGCAGTGGCATTTTTCGCGAGCTACGCACCCGGTCGCGCAGCAGCCAAAGTAGATCCGGCAACAACGCTCAGAAATGAATAGCTCCACCGTTGCCACCTAGTTGCCGATTTTGTTGAAGCAGCGTCTTTGCCGGATCTCATGTCCGGTTGTGCTCAGGACCACGAAATCCTGGTCTTGGTAAACATGGAACGTGTCGAAACCAAAAAAGAATGGTAAGCCATGCGCCCCAAGCCGATTTCTCTGTCAGGAAGTAGTAAATGGTTCTGTACCGCATTCCCCGAAGCAACGCTCCCTTGGGCTGCGCCAGTGCCTCGACATCTTCGAACTGCACGAAGGTCAATGCATCGGGAAACCTGTAGCGTGCGGCGGATCGTTAGCAGCGTATTCGGCGGACCTGCCGGGTATCACCACGTTCCACTTCTAAAGGGGCCCAATGTATTTTTCTCTTTGTGACATAACACTGCGCAAGGCCAAGCGATGAAGAATGCTACAGTTGCGCGCCCAATGGCTGGCTCCAGCGCCAGTGCCCGCTCCGATGGCCGTTCCTTGGCAACGGCTGCAATCCCGAAGGTTGAACCTAGCAGTGAGTTACCTCTGTCGTTTGCGCAGGAGCGGCTGTGGTTTTTGGCGCAGATAGAGGGTGGTAGCAAGGCGTATCAGAACCTGCACGGTCTTCAGTTGCGGGGAGAATTGAACCATGCCGCCCTTCGGCGAGCGTTGAATCGAATCGTGGCACGGCATGAGGCATTGCGCACACTTTTCACGTTGGTCGATGGCAAGCCTTTTCAGCAAATTGTGCGTGACACTCACTTTCACCTCATTGAGCATGATCTTCGGGGATGCAACGGGGCTGCGGCGGAGTTCGAGCGCCTTATTGCTGAAGAGATTGATTCACCTATCGATCTGGAAGAAGGCCCGCCGATTCGTGGAAGGCTGATCCGGCAAGGTGACGAAGACCACGTATTACTCATCACGATTCACCATATTGTCTCGGACGCGTGGTCATTCGGCCTGTTTAGCAAAGAGTTGAGCACTCTATACGGCGCCTATGTGAAGGGAGAAGAAGATGGTCTGCCGGAGTTGGGTGTGCAGTACGCCGACTACGCGGTGTGGCAGCGGAAGTGGATGGAAGGCGAGGCTCTGGGAAGGCAGGCGGAATACTGGAAAAGAACATTAGCCGGAGCGCCGGAAGTACTGCAATTACCGGCAGATCATGCAAGGCCTGCCCAACAAAGTTATACCGGGGCCGTAGCCAGGCTGGTGCTGGATGAAGAATTGACAGCTGGGCTTAGAGAACTGAGCCGGAAGCACAAGACAACGCTGTACATGACTACGCTGGCGGGCTGGGCAGCGCTGCTGGCGCGGTTGTCGGGGCAGGACGAAGTAGTCATAGGCACGCCGGTAGCAAATCGCAATCGCGTGGAGATCGAAGGGCTGATTGGGTTTTTCGTCAACACGCTGGCATTACGGCTGGGTGTTTCGAATTCGTTCGACGTTGGCGCACTGTTGACTCACGTGAGATCGCAAACTGTTGCCGCACAGGAGCATCAAGCCATTCCATTTGCACAGGTGGTGGAGCTCGTTCGCCCGCCGCGAAGTCTGGCGCACAACCCAGTGTTCCAGGTAATGTTCGCCTGGAACAGCGCTCCTAAAGGAATGATCGATCTTGCTGGGCTGCAGGTGAATCCCTTCACTGCCTTCCCGCATGACATTTCGAAATTCGATATGACGTTGCTGCTACAGCATGAGGGCAATCAGCTTATTGGCGAGTTGGAGTATGCGACTGCCCTGTATGAGCAATCGACGATTGAGCGATATATCAGATACTTCCGCGCACTGTTGGGATCTATGGTGACTGGCGACAGCCAGCAGGTGGATCGTTTGCCCATGCTGCCGCCCAAGGAGCGGGAGCAGCTTCTCTATGAGTGGAACGCGACGGAATCGGAATATCCGCGAAACAAGTGCTTGCACGAGTTGTTCGAGGAGCAGGTGGAGCGGACGCCGAATGCTATTGCCATCACTTATCAGGAACAAGTACGGACCTACGCGGAATTGAACCGGCGTGCCAACCGGCTGGCGCATTGTCTGAGAAAGTTGGGCGTTGGGCCGGACAAGCTGGTGGCGGTCTGCCTGGAGCGCGGATTGGAAATGATGGTGGGATTGCTGGCGGTGCTCAAGGCTGGCGGAGCATATGTCCCGCTGGATCCTGCGTATCCTGTGGAGCGATTGCGGTACATGGTGGAAGACAGCAGGCCAGAGGTGTTGTTGACGCAAGAGCATTTGCAAGATCAGCTGCGGGGAGTGAAGCGGGAACCGACGGTAATTGATTTGAGCCATCCGGGCGTGGAGTGGCGGGAGTGGCCGGAGACCAACCCGGAGAAGGCCGCTGTGGGGCTTACAGCTGAACATCTGGCCTATGTGATCTACACCTCGGGTTCCACTGGAATACCCAAAGGGGTTATGGTTCCACATCGCGGAGTGACGAATTTTCTCTGGTCAATGCGACGAGAGCTAGGTGTCGAAACGCATGATGTGCTGCTCGCAACTACGAGATTGTCTTTCGACATTGCGGCCCTGGAATTGTACCTGCCACTGATAGCAGGAGCACGTTTGCGAATCCTGGGAAGCGAGGCCAGCTTAGATGGTGTTCTTCTCGCCAAAGAAATATCGCGTGATGCAACCATGATGCAGGCGACACCAGCAAGCTGGCGAATGCTTCTTGATGCCGGGTGGGAGGGAACACGGCGGCTTAAAGTGCTCTGCGGTGGAGAAGCGCTGAATGATGATCTAGCCAGGAGCCTTGCAAATCAAAGTCACTCAGCCTGGAATCTGTATGGCCCTACGGAGACCACCATCTGGTCGAGCGTAGAGAAACTCAAAAAAGATCCAAGCGGTGTTTCACTCGGCCGACCAATCGCGAACACGCAAATCTACATATTCGATTGCGAAGGGGAACCTGTTCCCATAGGAGTGGTCGGAGAGATCCATATCGGCGGGGTGGGCGTAGCGCGGGGATATCTGAACCGGCCGGAGTTGACGGCGGATCGATTCGTCCCGGATCCATTTTCGGGTGGACCGGGAGGGCGGATGTACAGGACAGGCGATCTGGGCCGGCGGCTGGCGAACGGCAACATCGAATTTCTGGGGCGGAACGATTTTCAGGTAAAGATCCGAGGCTTCCGAATCGAGTTGGGAGAGATCGAAGCGCGGCTGAGCGAGCATGAGGGGGTGCGGGAAGCAGTGGTACTGGCCCGTGAAGATACTACGGGCGAAAAACGGTTGGTGGCTTACTACACAGCGACTCAGCAAAACAGTGTGGACGCCCAGGAGTTGAGAACGCATGTAGCGGCGAAGTTGCCGGAATACATGGTGCCGGCGGCGTACGTACGGTTGGAGTTGCTGCCGCTGACGCCGAATGGAAAATTGAATCGGAAGGCATTGCCGGCACCGGAAGGCGATGCCTATGGAGTGCGGCAATACGAAGCGCCGCAAGGGGCCATTGAGGAATTGCTGGCAGACATCTGGGCGGAGTTGCTCCATCTTGAACGGGTGGGCCGCCACGATAATTTCTTTGAGCTGGGTGGACACTCCCTGCTGGCAGTACGTGTGATTGCGCGGGTTCGGGAAGCGCTGAAGGTTGAAGTAGCAATAAGGGACTTGTTCGCACGGCCGGTACTGCAGGATTTCGCCAGCGCTTTGGCGATTGCCGTCCCTGCGGAGCTGCCGGCAATACGCCGTGCCCCTCGGGGCGAACGGATTCCGCTGTCGCTCGCCCAGCAGCGTTTGTGGTTTTTGGCGCAGATGGAGGGGGTGAGCGAGGCCTATCACATTCCCATGCGTTTGCATCTGAAGGGCGGTCTTGACCGTGCGGCGTTGCGTAAAGCGCTGGACCGGATCATGGCGCGGCATGAAGTGCTGCGCACCACGTTTGCTTTTGTGGAGGGGGAGCCGGTTCAGCAAATCGCGCCAGCAGAGGAGAGCCGCTTCCATCTTGTCGAGCACGATCTGCGCGGCCGCAGCGATGCCAAGGAGGATCTGAAGCGGGTGGTGGCAGAGGAGTCGGCCACGCCCTTCGACCTGCAGGCATGGCCTTTGATTCGCGGCCGCCTGATCCGATTGGCGGACCAGGAAAATGCACTGTTGATCACTATGCACCACATCGTCTCCGATGGCTGGTCCATGGGCGTGTTCACCAATGAACTAAGCACCTTGTATAAAGCATTTTTGCGGGACGAGACCGATCCCCTTCCGGAATTGAAGATGCAGTACGCCGACTATGCGGTGTGGCAGCGGAAGTGGATGGAAGGCGAGGTTCTGGGAAAGCAAGCCGAATACTGGAAGAAGACTTTAGCCGGAGCGCCGGAACTCCTTCAATTACCGGCAGATCATGTAAGGGCTGACCAACAAAGTTATAGCGGGGCCGCAGCCAGGCTGGTACTGGGTGAAGAATTAACGGCGGGGCTTAGAGAACTGGGCCGGAAGCACAGTACAACGATGTACATGACTGTATTGGCGGGCTGGGTAGCGCTGCTGGTGCGCTTATCGGGGCAGGACGAGGTGGTGATTGGTACGCCGGTAGCCAATCGCAATCGAGTGGAGCTCGAAGGGCTGATTGGATTTTTTGTCAACACACTGGCATTACGACTGGGTGTTTCGGAGACAGCGACGGTACGGGAGCTGCTTGAGCGAGTCAAAGGACAAGTTTTGGCCGCCCAAGAGCATGAAGACCTTCCATTTGAACAGGTGGTGAAAATCATTCGGCCGCCGCGGAGCTTGACGCACAACCCTGTGTTCCAGGTGATGTTTGCCTGGCAGAACGCTCCTAAAGGGATAATCGATCTCGCTGGGCTGCAGGTGAGCCCCTTGACTGGCCTTCCTCATAACATATCGAAATTCGATTTGACGCTGTGGCTACGGGAAGAGGGCCGTCAGATTGTGGGTGTGGTGGAGTATGCGACGGCTCTGTATGAGCAAACGACGATTGAGCGATACACAGGATACTTCCGCAGACTGCTGGAAGCTATGGTAGCTGACGACCGCCAGCAGGTGGAACGTTTGCCCATGCTGCCGCACGAAGAACGGCAGCAGCTTCTCTATGAATGGAACGCGACGGAAGCGGACTATCCGCGAGACAAGTGCGTGCACCACCTGTTCGAGGAGCAGGTGGAGAAGACGCCGAATTCGACAGCGTTGGCATATGAGAATGAATCTCTCAGCTATGCGGCGTTGAACGCTAGAGCCAATCAACTTGCACATCAATTAAGAGAGCTGGGTGTAGGGCTGGACAAGCGGGTGGCGATCTGCGCAGAGCGTGGTCTTGAGATAGTAGTGGGATTGCTGGCGATCCTCAAGGCGGGAGGAGCGTATGTGCCGCTGGATCCCACGCATCCAGCAGAGCGGCTGCGTTTCATGATTGAAGATAGTGCGCCAGTGGTGCTGCTGACGCAGACTCGACTCAAAGATTCCTTCATGGGATCCGGCGATGCTTGGCCGATCGTCATGCTGCTGGATGGTGACGATGTAGGCTGGATGACCTTGGACGGCGAGCGCGGCCCAAGTTTCAATGAAACCAGGTTCAATGCAACTGGTGTCACCGCGGAAAATCTCGCCTGCATCATCTACACGTCCGGTTCAACTGGGAAATCAAAGGGTGTCGCTGTACAGCATGGCGGGATTGTAAATCTGGTTCATGACTGGACCACACGTTTCGGGAATAGGGTGCGGCGGGATGCATTGCAAGCATCGCTGTGGACGAGCTTGGGGTTTGACGTTTCGATCTTCGAACTGTTTGCCGGCTTTTGTCTCTCCGCAACCGTTAACATCGTGCCTGAACAGATCAGAGGAGACTCACGGGCGCTCTCTGCCTGGTTCGTTGCTCACGATATTGCTTTCGGATATCTGCCTCCTTTCCTTATTCGCGACGCGCAGCAAGCGGACGCGGCCATCCCGCCTCTTCCCCTCGAGCTTGTTTTGGTCGGAGTGGAACCGTCCGTGGAATCGGCCCTGTACCAGCTGCAAAGAGATACGCCTGGCCTTCAGATTGTGAATGGTTACGGACCCGCTGAAACTACGGTATTCAGCACAACGTACGCAGAGATCGGGAACAGGTCCCGAAACACTCCCATTGGGCGGCCACTGGCGAACACGCGGATTTACATTCTGGATGCATATGGGGAGCCGGTACCGGTGGGAGTGACTGGGGAACTGTATATCGGGGGAGCCGGGGTAGCGCGAGGTTACCTGAGCCATCCAGAGCTGACGGCAGAACGTTTTGTGCGGGACCCGTTTACGGCAGAAGCGGGTGCGCGGATGTACCGGACAGGCGACCTAGGACGATGGCTTTCGGACGGCAACATCGAGTTTCTGGGACGGAACGATTTCCAGGTAAAGATCCGAGGGTTCCGGATTGAGTTGGGAGAGATCGAGTCGCGGCTGAGCGAACATAAGGGAGTGCGGGAAGCCGTGGTACTGGCCCGTGAAGATACGCCGGGTGATAAACGGTTGGTGGCTTACTACACAGCGAGAGATCAAAACAGTGTGGGGGCCCACGAGCTGAGAGTGCATGTGGCGGCAAAGTTGCCGGAGTACATGGTGCCTGCGGCGTACGTGAAATTGCAGTCGCTGCCGCTGACGCCGAACGGGAAATTGAATCGGAAAGCATTACCCGCGCCGGAAGGCGATGCCTATGGACTGCGGCAATATGAAGCGCCACAAGGGGAAATTGAAGAACTGTTGGCAGGCATTTGGGCGAAGCTGCTTCATCTGGAGCGGGTGGGCCGCCACGATAATTTTTTTGAGCTCGGTGGACACTCTCTTATGGCGGTGACACTGGTCGAGCGACTGGCCCACGCTGGATTGAAGGCGGATGTGCGAGCGTTATTTGCCACACCAACCTTGGCTAAGCTGGCCGCGAGCTTCGATGCGAGTGCGCCTGCATTAGAAACTCCTGCCAACCGTATTCCATCCCCGCAAAAGACTACTGCTTCTTCGCAGATCGTGGAATTGAGCATATGAGTATTGGCGAATTATTGTCGGCCCTTGGCGCAAAGGGAATACAGCTGCGCAGAAATGGCGACGAACTACAGGTCCGTGGAAATTCTGAAGCCCTTGACCCGGCGCTCATCTCCGCGATGCGGGAAGCCAAGCCGCTTTTGCTGGAGCACGTTTCTTCTCAGAAAGAGGAATGGTGGAGCCCTTCATTCACCATCCTGCCCGAGATGCTGCCGCTGGTGCAGTTAACGGCGGAAGAGATCGAGCGCGTGGTCTCTGGCGTGCCGGGCGGGGCTTCCAATGTACAAGACATTTATCCGCTGGCGCCATTACAGGAAGGAATTCTATTTCATCACCTGAAGGATGAAGGAGCTGATCCGTACGTGATTGTTAGCCAGACGGCCTTCGATAGTCGAGCGCGGCTGGATGCGCACTTGCGAGCGATGCAGGCAGTGGTAGACCGGCACGATATTTTGCGGTCGTCAGTGATGTGGGAAGGCCTTCCAGAGCCGGTGCAGGTGGTGTGGCGAAAGGCCGCAGTACCGGTGGAAGAAGTGGAATTGAATCCAGAAGCCGGGGATGCAGCCCAACAGCTGCACGCACGTTTTAAGCCGCTGGACTACCGGATGGATCTGGGACAAGCGCCGTTGCTACGCGTTTACATCGCCCACGATGCGGCCCAAGATCGCTGGTTGCTGATGCACTTGCAGCACCACATCACCATGGACCACGCTACGCGCCAAATGATGCAGGAGGAAATCGAGGCGCATCTGCTGGGGAAGGCGGACGCGTTACCGACGCCGCTGCCGTTCCGAAATTTCATCGCCCAGGCGCGCTCGGGCCTGAGTGAGCAGGAGCATGAGAAATACTTCCGGCAGTTATTAGGGGACCTGGAGGAGCCCACAGTTCCATTTGGACTGTTAAACGTGCAGGACGATGGAAGTGGAATAGAGGAAGCGCGTCTGCAGGTTGACGCAGAACTGGCGCGGCGGGTACGCGAGCGCGCACGCAAGCTGGAAGTAAGCACAGCGAGTCTCTTCCATGTGGCCTGGGCACAGGTTCTGGCAAGACTTTCCAGTCGCGATGACGTGACCTTTGGGACGGTGCTGGTCGGACGCATACAAGGCGGGAAGGGCTCAGACCGTGCGATGGGTGTTTTCATCAATACTCTTCCGGTACGACTCCAGGTTGGCGAGCAGGGATCAGAGGCGGTGGTCCGACGCGCTCATCTGCAACTCTCCGAGTTGCTGTGGCACGAGCACGCGTCATTGGCTTTGGCGCAGCGCTGCAGTGCCGTGTCACCGCCTATGCCGCTGTTTTCAGCGTTATTGAATTATCGGCATGGCCGGAGTGGCGAACAGGCGCGTTCGGAAGAGCGAAAGCGCGCACGGGAAGGTACGCAGCTCCTTTATATAGAGGAACGTACGAACTATCCCTGCACGTTGAGTGTGGACGATTTGGCCGAGGGGTTCTGGCTGGAGGCGCAGGTGCAATCGCCAATCGAGCCAATGCGCATATGCGAATACATGCATACCGCACTGGCATCGTTAACGGATGCGTTGGAGCGAGCACCGCATAACGCGACCGGAAGGCTAGCCGTGCTTCCGGAAAATGAGCGGCAGCAGCTTCTCTATGAATGGAATGCGACGGAAGCGGATTATCCGCGAGACAAGTGCGTGCACCAGCTATTCGAGGAGCAGGTGGAGAAGACACCAAACGCGGTGGCGTTGGTATATGAGGAACAAGAACTCAGCTATGTGGAGTTGAACCGGCGTGCGAACCAACTGGCGCATTACCTCAGAAAACTGGGAGTGAAGCCCAACGAGCTAATTGGGGTTTGCATGGAGCGGAGCGTGGAGATGGTCGTTGCTTTATTGGGGATATTGAAGGCGGGAGGAGCCTACGTACCTCTGGAGCCGGAGTATCCGCTTGAACGGCTGCGCTTCATGATAAAGGATGCAAGACTCAAGCTGGTTCTGTCGCATCACGGGTTATGGGAATCAGCGGGACTCGATGGTGAGTGGCTATGGATTGATAAGCTCCAGGAGGAGTTAGCATTTGAGGCGGCAGAAAACTTCGACAGCGGACTAGACCCAGAGGCCCTCGCTTACGTGATCTACACCTCGGGCTCCACCGGTCAGCCCAAGGCAGCCATGAACCGGCATCGTGGAATCAGCAATCGGCTGAAGTGGATGCAGGGGGCATACGGTTTGGAAAGCGCAGACCGGGTGTTACAGAAGACACCATTCAGCTTTGATGTATCCGTCTGGGAGTTCTTCTGGCCGTTGCTCGCAGGAGCAGGGTTGGTTATTGCGCGACCGGGAGGACACCGAGACAGCGCGTATCTGGTGCAGCTGATACAAGAAGCTGGAATCACAACAATCCATTTTGTGCCTTCAATGCTGCAGGTATTCCTCGAAGAACCGGAGGTAGGGCATTGCGCGAGCCTTGGTCGAGTGATCTGCAGCGGAGAAGCTCTGGGAGTGGAGTTACAGGACCATTGCCTGCAGCAATTGCCAAATGTGGAGTTACATAACCTCTATGGTCCTACTGAGGCTTCAGTAGATGTGACCTTCTGGCATTGCACATCGGACCCACAACAGAGAAACGTACCACTGGGCTGCCCGATCTGGAACACGCAAATCTACATCGTAAATTCAAATCTCGAGATGGTTCCGGTTGGGGTGAGTGGAGAAATCCTCATCGGCGGGGTAGGTCTCGGTCGTGGGTATCTGCATCGGCCAGAGCTCACCGCTGAACGGTTTATCCCAAATCCCTTCAGCCTAACGGGTGGGCGACGTTTGTATCGCACCGGTGATGTCGGGCGATATCGGCGGAACGGAGTGGTCGAGTATCTGGGACGGATGGACCACCAGGTGAAGATCCGCGGCTATCGAATCGAGTTGGGAGAGATCGAGGCGCGGCTAAGGGAAAATGCGGGGGTGCGGGAAGCAGTGGTGCTGGCCCGTGAAGATACGCCGGGAGCCAAGCAGCTGGTGGCTTACTACACCAGCTCATCGGCGAACAATTCGGAGCAGGAGGTTGTTGGCGCTGAGCAGTTGCGCTTGCACCTGTCAGCATCTCTTCCGGAGTACATGGTGCCCGCGGCGTACGTGCGGTTGGAGTCGCTGCCGCTGACGCCCAACGGCAAGCTGGATCGCAAGGCGCTGCCTGCGCCGGGCTCCGATGCCTATTCCACTTCCGCCTACGAGTCTCCGCAAGGGGAGATCGAGTCGAAGCTGGCCCAGGCCTGGGCCGAGTTGCTCAAGGTCGATCAAGTGGGTCGTCACGATAATTTCTTTGATCTCGGTGGACACTCGCTGCTGGCGTTACGGGTGATGGCCCGAGTGCGGAATGCGCTGAAGATAGAAGTAGCGCTAAAAGAGTTGTTCGCGCATCCGGTGTTGAGCGATCTGGCCCATGTTCTTGCCAGCGGCTCAGCGACGGAGCTTACTCCGATTGTGGCTGTAGAGCATGGCGCATATTTGCCATTGTCTTTTGCGCAGCAGCGGTTGTGGTTTTTGGCGCAGATGGAAGGTGTGAGCGAGGCCTATCACATTCCCATGGGGTTACGGCTGAAGGGCAAACTTGACCGTGCGGCATTGCGTAAAGCGCTGGATCGGATCGTGGCTCGCCATGAGGCGCTGCGCACCATCTTTGCCATGGTTGATGGAGAGCCGGTGCAGCAAATCCTGTCCCGTGAGGAGAGCCGCTTCCATCTTGTGGAGCATGATCTGCGTGGACACAGCGATAGCCGAGAGGAACTTGTACGGCTGGCGGCCGAAGAGGCCGAAGCCAGCTTTGATCTGGAAGCAGGCCCACTGATCCGTGGTCGTCTGATCCGGTTGGGGAACGAGGAAGATGCACTGTTGATCACCATGCACCACATCGTCTCCGATGGCTGGTCGCTGGGGGTTTTCAAAAATGAACTGAGCACATTGTATAAAGCGTTCTTGCATGGTGAGTCCGATCCTCTTCCGGATTTGGAGATACAGTATGCGGATTATGCGGTGTGGCAGCGGAGGTGGATGGAAGGCGAGATTCTGCAGCGGCAGGCGGATTACTGGAAGAACGCGCTGGCCGGGGCTCCGGCATTGCTGGAGTTGCCAACAGATCATCCCCGCCCGGCGCAGCAAAGCTTTTCCGGTGCCCTTGCGAAACTTGAGCTGAACGCGCAAGTGACAGCAGGGCTGAAGAGGCTGGGCCGCCGTCATGGCGTCACCTTATATATGACGCTGCTGTCGGGCTGGGCGGTATTACTGTCTCACCTCTCCGGCCAGCAGGATGTAGTCATTGGGATACCGACGGCGAACCGGCGCCGCCTGGAAATCGAGGGACTAATCGGCTTCTTCGTCAGCACCTTGGCGGTACGGATGAATCTGGCGGATTCGTCTACGGTAACTGAACTACTCCATCAGGCCAGGGAACAGGTTCTGGCTGCGCAGCAGAATCAGGATATTCCTTTCGAACAAGTAGTGGATCTGCTCAACCCAGTGCGCAGCCTGTCCCATAGCCCGTTGTTCCAGGTCATGTTTGGCTGGCAGAACAACGAACAGGGAGAGCTGCAACTGGAAGGTATTGAGGCGGGGCCTCTGCAGGCCGCACGTCACCGTGTGGCTCGATTGGACTTGACTGCGTCGCTGGGAGAGTCGGGCGGCGACATCGCTGGCGTAGTCGAATACGCCACCTCACTGTTCGAGGCGGCTACGATAAAACGATATTTCGGATATTTCCGCAATCTGCTCGAAGCCATGGTGGCTGACGATTCGCAGGTCATCGATCGTCTCCCCATCCTTGACGCCGCCGAGCGTGATCGTGTTCTCTACGACTGGAACGAAACCCGCACCGAGTTTCCGTCTTGTTACTGCGTGCACGAATTGTTCGAGCAGCAGGTGGCAAGAACGCCCAATGCTGTTGCAGTAGTCTTCCAAGGTGAAGAGCTGAGTTATGTCCAGCTTAATGCGAATGCCAACCGGCTGGCGCATTACTTAAAAGAGTTGGGTGTGAGGCCCGATGAGCGGGTGGCGATCTGGATGGAGCGCAGCTTCGAAATGATCATTGCGCTGCTGGCGGTGCTCAAGGCTGGAGGAGCATACGTGCCGCTCGATCCTGCGTATCCGGCAGAGCGGCTTCGCTTCATGCTGGAGGACAGCGCTCCGCGAGTCTTGCTGACGCAAAGCAGTTTGCACGATTTGTTTTCGGCAATGAGTTCGAAGTTGCCGCCCATAGATCTGGAAGATGAAAAGAAGTGGAGCGGGCAGCCAGAGACCAACATGGAAAGTAGCAGTATGGGATTGAGCTCAAGGAATCTGGCTTATGTGATCTATACGTCAGGATCAACGGGGACGCCGAAAGGCGTAATGGTGGAACATCGAAGCCTGGCGAATCTGATGCATTGGCACAAGGAGGCGTTTGGGCTGAAGACAGGGGATCGGTGTTCGAGCCTGGCTGGACTCGGATTTGATGCAGCGACATGGGAGATTTGGCCCGCGTTGAGCGTGGGTGGGGCAGTAGTGTTGGCGTTGGGAAAAGGTACGCAAGATCCGGAGGCACTGTGCAGATGGTGGGAACAAGAGGAACTGGATGTAAGTTTTCTGCCCACCCCGCTGGCGGAATATGCATTGCGTCGGGGGAGAGGCAACAAGCATGTGCGAACTTTGCTGGTGGGTGGAGATCAATTGCGATACCTGCCTGAAGAGCGGCTGTCTTTCCAGGTCGTGAATAACTATGGACCGACAGAGACGACAGTCGTGGCGACGTCCGGGAAGGTGGAAGGATCGGAGCGCGTGTTTACGATTGGGCGACCGATCGCGAACACGCGGGTCTACATCTTGAACAGAGTGGGAGAACCGGCGCCGGTTGGAGTCGCGGGAGAGCTGTACGTCGGTGGGGTACAGGTAGCGCGTGGATATCTGAATCGTCCGGAACTGACGGCGGAGAGGTTTGTAAAGGATCCGTTTGCTGAGGACGACGGACGGATGTACAAGACGGGAGACCTGGCGCGATGGCTGGCAGATGGCACCATCGAGTATCTGGGCCGAAACGATTTTCAGGTGAAGATCCGCGGCTTCCGGATCGAGTTGGGAGAGATCGAAGCCCGGTTATCAGAGCATCCGTCAGTGCGCGAAGCGATGGTGGTGGCGCGCGAGGATACGCCGGGGGACAAGCGGTTGGTAGCTTACTACACCACGTCACTGAACATTGATCTAGAGGGGAATGTTCCCAGCGCAGAGCAGTTGCGCGCCTACTTGTCGGCAAGCCTCCCGGAGTACATGGTTCCCGGGATCTTCATGCGGCTTGAGTCGCTGCCGCTGACGCCCAACGGCAAGCTGGATCGCAAGGCGCTGCCTGCGCCGGAGATGGTTTCAACTTCTGCATGGCGGGCGCCGCGCACGCCTCAGGAGGAGATTCTGTGTTCTCTCTTTGCCGAAGTTCTGGGTCTGGAGAAGGTAGGTCTGGACGATCACTTCTTCGAT
>DASXJO010000087.1:0-10098 GCA_036497385.1 Candidatus Angelobacter sp.
CTATAACCAGTGGTATGGCATCAAGTATCCGTTTGAAAAGCTCGACATGCTGGCCATCCCCGACTACGAATGGGGCGGCATGGAGAACACCGCGTCTATTTTCTATCGCGACACCGCGCTGCTCATGGATGAAAAGACCGCATCGGTCTTCAGCAAACGTGGACACGCAACCGTGGTGGCGCATGAAATTGCGCATCAGTGGTTTGGCGACCTGGTAACCGCGGCGTGGTGGGACGACATTTGGCTCAATGAAGGCTTTGCCACATGGATGGAACGCAAGCCCATTCGCGCGTGGCATCCGGAGTGGCACCTTGAGGACGATGAAGCGGCTACGGCGCAGGGCGTTATCGGTCAGGATTCATTGAGTGCGGCGCGAGCCATCCATGGCAATCCGCGCACCTCGGCCGAAATCAAAGAAATGTTTGACGGCATCACCTATGAAAAAGGCGGGGCGGTTCTGGGTATGTTGGAGTCCTATGTAGGGCCTGATGTATTTCGCAGCGGCGTAAATACTTATCTAAAGGCGCATGCCAACGGCAATGCCACCTCGGCGGATTTCTGGCAGGCAGTCGCCAAGGTCTCTGGCAAGCCCGTGGATAAAATCATGCCGACATTTGTGCTGCAGCCCGGAGTGCCGCTGGTTACGGTCAGTGGAAGTTGCCATGTGGATTACATTCCGTTGGAACTTTTCCAACAACGTTTCTTATTGTCGTCACCTTCTGCGGACGACAAACAGGGCCAGACATGGTCAATGCCGGTTTGTACCAAGACTGCGCAGAACTGGGGTTCAGCTTGCTACCTCCTGAGTAAGCAGACCGAAAAAGTTGATGTTAAGGGATGTCCTGATTGGACTTTTGCTAATCGGGACGCCAAAGGCTATTACCGCGTTTTGTATCAAGACCCCAAAAATCTCATGTCCGTGGCGGCAGCTGCGGAAAAAGAACTAACCGTCCCGGAGCGTATCGCATTTGTGGAAGACCTTTGGGCCATGGTGCGCGCCGGCAAAGAGCCAGTGGGCATTTTTCTGTATGTGGCCCGCGCGTTGCGCGCAGAGCGTAACCGCCTGGTGGTTGAGTTCACTGCCGATCACATGGATACAATCGGCCGGTCATTGGTGCCGGAGCAAAGTCAAAAAGAGTATCGCGATCTGGTGAGAGATCAGTTTGCGCCGCTGGCCCGAGACGTCGGCTGGAACGCCAAAGCTGACGACAATGATGAGCAAAAAGCTCTGCGCGCCACCCTGCTGGGAATCCTTGGCAGCGCCGGCGATACTGAAGCTGTTGCTGCGGCGCAGAAAATTGCGCAGGCTTATATAAAAGATCCGGGCTCGGTGGAAGGCACCATCGTTGGCCCGGCGCTTGCCGTTGCGGCAGAGAATGGCGACGCGGCGCTTTACGATCAATTCGCTCAAGCCATGGCCAATGCGCGCAAGACGGAAGACTACTATCACTTCCTGTTCGCGCTTACTTCATTCCGCCAGGCAGAGTTGGCGCAGAAGACGCTGGCGCTCATTGATCAAGGGAAAATCCGCCAGCAGGATTATGTGCGCCTCTTTCCGGCGTTGCTGTCTGAATCTCCCGCGCGAGAGATCGCCTGGGACTATCTCAAAGCTCACTGGGACGATTTGGCGGAAAAGGTGACGTCTTTTGGCGGCAGCGGAGCTGTTTCTGCACTTGGCGGGTTCTGCTCTATTGAGAAGCGCGATGAGATCAAGCAGTTTTTTGCCACGCACGGTGCACCGGGCGCAGAGCGTGCGCTGCAACAAAGCCTTGAGCGGATCGCCACCTGTGTCGAGTTCAAGCAGTTGCAATCCGGAAATATGCAAAAGTTTTTACAGCAGGCACGCTAGCGAATTGGGTTGGTCAACAGTTCGGCCCCTTGGTGCTTGGCGCAAGGCCCGCGTTGTCTGATAAATTCCAGTCAGAACAAGCAGAAATAATGATGGCAGAGCGCGGGCAGGTAATTCCGGGAAAGCAGCTTTCCGTGCGCGTACAGCGCGGCGGACGGGAACTGGTTGAGCAGATCGCCGACGAGTGGAGGAGCTTGTGCGACGAAGCGGACGATGGAGAAGTTTTCTACCGTCCGGAATGGGCGCTCGCGTACTTGCAGGCATTTGAGCCAAGGGCAGAAGTTGTGATTATCTCCGCATGGGCGGGCGAACAGCTGCGTGGCATTCTGCCGCTGGTGCGGCGGCGAACCATACTTGCTGGTCTGCCCATCGTCAAGCTCACGCTTCCCGCGAACGTTCATTCTTTGCGCGCCAGTCTTACGATTTGTCCCGGAGATGAAGGCAAAGCCGTGCTCAACGCACTTTGGCAGGCGGCAAAAAACTTGCCACGCTGGGACGTGCTGGACGTCGCGAATGTGGTGGAAGGAAGCGCATTGGATCGCCTCATCGCACTGGCGCAGACAGATGGATATCGCCAGGCGCAGAAGCGCACGTCACAGACTTTATATCTTCCGATCGATACTTCATCAGGCGCTTCCACTCCGGAGAAGTCAGGGGCGCAGCCACCGTGGCTCGCCGGAACGCGGCCCAAATTTCGTTCGCACTTGAGGCGGGCCAAGCGTCAACTGGAAGAACAGGGCACGCTGCAAGTAAAGCATTACAGCGCTGCTGATCCTGAAGCGCTGGAAAAATTTTATGCTCTGGAGGCCTCCGGCTGGAAAGGTGCGGAAGGAACGGCAATCAAGTGCCATCCTGCCACGCGTCAGTTTTATGATGCCGTGGCGCAGGCCGCCGCACGCGATGGTTATCTCTCGCTGGATTTTCTGGAGCTCAATGGCAATCCGATCGCTGGACATTTCGGCTTCAACCTCCGGGGCCGCTATTTTCTGGCCAAGGCCGGCTATGACGAAGCTTTTCGCCGCCATGGTCCCGGACAGCTACTGGTCAACGAAATTCTCAATCAAACCCGTGAGCGCGGCCTGCGCGAATTTGATTTCGTCGGCCCGGCCACATGGGACGAAAGCCGCTGGGCTTCAGCGCGTCGCACCAATTATCGCGTCTTCATCTTCCGTAAAAGCTTATATGGCACGTTGCTGTATGCTGCGCGCATTGCTTCGCGGGATATCGTGCGCAAACTGCTGGGCCGGCAGGAAGATGAAAGCGCGCCGCTGGAACTGAAATCCAAGCCGCAGGGCACGGAGAAAGAATCCGCCGCGGACGCCGAAAGCAAATCGTCATGACTGCGTCCCGCGACATCTCGCCTGTGTTTGTCGAAGGCCTAGATATTTCCGCTTACGGCATCACGCGCAGCGTGGGACGGCACGGCGTTCCGGTGTACGCGCTCAATGATAAGCTGCGCGATCCGCTGCGTTATTCGAAATATGTCCGCGAGTGCTTTGTTTATCCCGACGATCCCGACCAGCCCCGCGCCTATGCCGGGGACAGCGTTGCTAATGAAGATGTGTTGTGCCGGCTGATGCTCGAGTGGGCCGCGCGTTTTGAACAAAAGCCGGTCTTGTTTGCGACCTCTGACTGGTTCGCCCGCTTTTTGTCGCATCGCCAGGCAGAGTTGAAGGACAAATTTCTTTTTCACTGGGTCCCGACGGATCTGTTCACCATGATCGTGGATAAAGGTTCAATGGTCCGGTTCTGCGAGCGTACAGGAATAAAGGTTCCTCGAACGCACATCACCCGCCGTGAAGATGACATGGCTCAGATCGCGCGCGACTTTGTCTATCCATCTTTGATCAAGCCCATTCATCGCTACACGGCGGGTTTTCCGGTGGAATCGGCCAAGGTGCTGGTGGCGCAAAATCCGCGGGAAGCCCAGGATTTTTTCGCTCGATATCCGCAAATGAAGGGCGCTACGCTGATACAGGAATTGATTGAGGGCGCTGACGACCAGGTCTTCCAGTACACGGCGCTGGTCAACACTCAGCGAAAGATTGCGGCGCATTCCACTGTGCGAAAGTTGCGACAATATCCGGCGGGATACGGCAGCATGTGTTACGGACAAACGGAAAAGAATGAAGCGCTGGCTGCTGAAGGCCGCAAGCTGATTCTTGCCCTGGGATATCGCGGACTGGGATCGCTGGAATTTAAGTATCGGCAGAAAGACGGCGGCTACTACTTCATTGAAATGAACACACGCCTGCCCTGGTATAACGGTCTCTTTGCCGACGCCGGTGTGAACCTGCCTCATCTCGCCTACCTCGATCTCACGAACGAAATTTCCCAACCCAACACTGCTATGCTCGCGCCACCACAACAGCGCGACGGCACAACCTGGGTCGGCTATCACAACTATGCCGCATGCTTTCGTGAAATAAAATCTCAGCGTTCTCTAAGCCGCACGAATTTTCTCAGTCACGTCGCCCGGTCAAAATCTTACGGCTGGTGGAACTGGGCTGATCCCAAGCCGTTTTTGGCATCCGGCATTTTGGCGGCAAGGCGCGGCGCGGGAAGCGTCTTGCGAAAGATAGGATTGCGCTAGTCAGCGGGGTGCAACTTTACCGATTTAACTCGCTGGGCCCGTTTCTCCACCCCTGATAGTTCACGCGTTCCAGGTGAACCCGGGCTCCTTGCCAAGATGGTAGATAAACTCGATCTCCTCGCCCGCTCGCCAGCCATTAACCATCAGTGGATGAGTGAGACCCGATTCGTACTCCCGCAGCTTGTGCACGCCAAAGGTACGGATGGTTGTGGTAAGCATCAGTGAGTATTGCGCGGCCACCGCTGACGGTAGGGCGATCCGTGCCGGCGTCAAATGCGACGATACTCGCGCCGCAGACCACGCGCAGACCCGTTCGCGGTTTACTTCGAGAATCCGACCAAGCGGAATCCGTCCACTGCAAGGCTCCGCTGCAACACCGTTGCTACCAAGTTCTCGTGACAGATCGGTGAGGACCGCGTCCACAGCAATCATTTCGGGAACCATCAAGCCTCTGGCTGTAAGTTGGGGAGCCGTGTTCATCAGGATAGCCAATTGCGGTTCTTTCTCCAACGCTCGCTGCATTGCTTCACTCACAACAATGTGCAGGCGGCCATGGTCCGGCATCTGATAATGGGTGGCGTCGCTCACCAGACATTCGATGTTCGCGGCTTCTAACCGCAAAGCTGCCAAGATTTCCTGGACACACGCTATAGCACGCGCATGCACATCGAGCAGCGTAAAGTGAATTGCCTGTCCTGCGAGCAGCGGGAACAGAGGCAGACACAGCAAAGCAAACGGCCCGCAACCAGCATACAGAACGTTAATGACTTCCCCTGGGAACCGCCGCTGTGCTTCCCGGATCGCGTCATAAACGCCGCGCAGATAGACGGCGGTCCGCCGCACATCCAGCAGGCAGCGGCCGGCATCCAGCGGAGAAATAGCGGACCCCGCCGGAAGCAAGCTATCCGAACGGTCACGCGGATCGAGCGTGTTTTCGTGCAGACCGGTAATCTCGCGAAACAACCGGTCCAGGGATGTCACCGCCGCCTCGCTCCGGCGGTCGTCGTCGCCGCCAAAGAGCAATAAAAAAGCTGCATCAGCCAGCCGGGTTAGCCGCAGGTCGCTGGGAATCATCGATACAGATTGTAAGCCTGAGAGCTGGTCCCATTTTCAGTAAGGGGCGTTTTGGATTAGCGCAAAACGCTGTATTGGAGGAAGTGGAAAGCAAAACCCACTAATCGCGTTGACCAGGGGGCTTAGCCCACTTTCCCGCGCGCTTCATGATCAATGGAAAAAGAGCCGTCGCGGACCTCTTGCAGAGCCTTTCATCGAAAAGTAACACTCCTTTCACTCAACTTCCATACAGCCCTGCTATCCCTTGAACTGTGGCGCGATGGTCCCCGGGTCTTCAACTGACCGCCAGCCAGCGCTCGCCGCCAATCTTAAATTTCTGGAGCTATCAATGTCGCACGTCAGACGTCTCGGCATGTTGGGCGTATTTGCCCTGTTGTTCACGGTGGGCCACTTGACCGCCGGCGCGGAGGATGGCAAAGACGGAATCAAAACGGTTTTCGTCGTCGCCATGGAAAACCACAATTGGACTCAGCCGGTCAATCAGTTTTCCGGCGGAATCCAGCAGATTTTTCAGAACCCGGCTGCGCCGTTCATCAACAGCCTGGTGAACGGAACAGCCACTGCCATCATCAACGGCCGCCAGGTCAACATCAGCCAGCAGACTGCTTTTGCCGGCAACTATCACAATGTATTGGCCACTCCAATCGGCAACAACCCGCATATCCATCCTTCTGAGCCTAACTACATCTGGGCGGAAAACGGCACGAATTTTGGCGTGTTCAATGACAATGATCCCTTTTCCCCGGCAAGCGGCACAGGACAGATCAGCAACCAGGATAATCAACTGCACCTTACGCGTCTGTTTGACCAGTGCGGAGTAACCTGGAAGTCGTATCAAGAAGACATTGACCTCGTCCCGAACGGCACTTCTTTTGACAACGTGGTTCGGCCGCGTGATCAATGGACGGTTCCTTTGAAGAGCCTCTCCGGAAACTTTGTCAACGGCGTAAACCAATTCAACGGCTCCAATCAGTTTAATTACGCTGCAAAACACAACCCGCAGGTTTACTTCAGTGACAGCAACGGCGGCAATGATCCATCCACCGCGAATCCGCTGCGTCTGCAATATACTCCACTGCAGCAGTAGTTCACCGATCTGGCGAACAATAGCGTGGCCCAATACAACTTCATTACGCCGAACCAGTTCAATGATCAGCACACCACCCTCGCCGCCGGCTTCAAAGGCCTGACCGGCGATCCGGCCAAGATCCTGCAAGGAGACTTTTTCCTGCAGCAGGTCATTCCCGTAATGATGGCTTCAAAGGCCTACCAGGACCACGGCGCCATCATCATCTGGTGGGATGAGTCCGAGTCGGACGGTGTCCCCGGCGACATCGCGGACGACCTGACCCACACGATTGGTGAGATCGTCATTTCGCCCGATGCGCATCCCAACGTGGGCGGCTCTCCCTTTGCCAGTGACGTGTTCCTCACTCACTCATCCGATCTTCGCACCATGCAGGAAATCTTCGGCGTAACCAACCCCTTTTTCCTGGGCAATGCAATCCATGCCAACGATCTTTCCAGCCTGTTTGCAGACGGCACGATCCCGCAGCCCGGCAAGAATGGCGACAACGGGAACGGGTCTTGCAGAGGAAATCAGGAAGACCGCTAGAATCCGGCAGTTTTTAACGTCGAGCGAAGCGCGATCCCTAGCGGTTTCCAGCCGGTAGGGATTTCTCTTTGCGCAATCGGTTGTGCTTAGTGATTTCGAATCGGAACCACATCCAAGAAACACACGAGCACACGCAGAAATGCCGGATTGTGGCCCCTGATGCGTTCCGGCTTTTTACGGAGCAATTCTGCTGCGGAGCAATCGAAGGCGGTGCAGCGAGGAACGGGGTTCTCCGCTGCATTCTTTGCCAAGGCCGATGCGCCGCTTGCCAGGCGCGCTCACCAAAGCGGCCCGACTGCTTGCTCCTTGAAAACTGGGCGAGGGCCACCGGTGTTCGAAAGCCGAATTAGGCTCAAGAAAGGCTTGGCTTGCGGATCGTACGTTACGGTGATGCTTCCGGCGCGTCCCGGCGAACCGTCTGAGCCGTCTCTTCCATTGGAGCCGTCACTTCCGCTGCTTCCGCTGGGCGACCCGATACCGCCAGAGCCTCCTCGGCCACCGCGACCGCCTTTCCCTCCCGATCCGCCGCTACCGCCTTCAGATGTCACCGTCAAGAAACCCCCATTGGGATCAATGAGGTAAAACTTGTCTTTGCGTGCCGCGGATACTTCCACCTGGAGCAGAGGATGCGGCCCTGATCTTAGGGCGACACGAACTTGCGTCGGCGGTGCGTCCCAACCGGCTCCTCCATCGGATCCATCCGTACCGTTGGAACCGTCGGATCCATTTCCTCCTGCCGAAGGATTATTAGGGTCAATGGAGCCCATACTGCCACTGGAGCCATCCATTCCGTTGGCGCCATCCATGCCTGAGGAGCCGCTGCTGCCAGCTATAGAGAAACTGTAGCTGTAGTCATATCGCACGGGGATGTCGATTTCCGAATGCAAGTCAGGATGACTGGGCGCCGCGATAGCAACATGAGCGACCTTGCCGTCACTGATCCTGGGGTCGGAAGAAAGCGAAACAACACCTTTTTTACTGATGGTGACTACAGTGGGCGTGACACTAAGATCTTTCCATAGAATCTTTCCATGGCCTTCTCCTTCCGTGACCCAAAGTTTGCCAGTGGAGTCAGTGAATGCAACAACAAGAGGCAACTTTTCTCCAGGCGCTATCGCGGTCCCGTCCGCTAATTTGGCTTCCATGGACGTGACCGGGATTTTGTTGAGATAGGTCCTCATTCCCAGCTTGACCTGAACCGCGGCGCAGCCGCTGAGCGCAAGCAACGAGGTGACGACCAGAAACGCAGCCAGGCTTTTGCAAAACATTTTGATATTTGAATCGGCGATGCGGATGCTGCTCAAGAAACTCAGTGGCGTGAATCTTTTCATAATGGGACTCCGTTGGATCCTTCTGCGCTCAACTTTTTGTGAGTTGCTGATGAGTCCAACACGAAAGCAGGCAGGATGTTAGGGCGGTACGCTCCATTGGCAGGTAACGATTTGTGAAGATTGGCTGGTGAATTGTGAAGCGCAGGGGCTTGTGCACTTCGCGACTTCTGCACCGGCGTTGCAAACTCTTAGGCTGCGCGAATCAGGGGAGAGCCCCAAAAATCGGGTGACCGGGTGCTCGGTGGATCGGGTGATCAAGAAAACAAGGCCGCCGAACCAACGCCGATTCGTTCCCAGAACTTTCCAGTCGTATTTCCTTCAGTTTGCTTGTCAGGGTAAACAGCAAAGGTAACAATCACAACATGCAAATGCGCGACAAGGACACGGCATATTTTTTTGAGTTGGAAACGTCACTCCACAAAGGGAAAATTCGCAGCAGGGCCGATCTTACTTCTGAACTGCTGGCCGATGCTTTCATCGAATTCGGGAGTTCGGGGAAAGTGTGGAACAAATCTTCCATCATTGAGAGCATGCGAGGGGAAGAGTCGGATTCACAAATCACGGTTGAGGATTTTGCTGCCCGGGAACTCGCCCCAGGGGTGGTGCTAGTCACATATACCAGCAAAAAAGCGGCGGACGATCAAGCGGTAGCCTCCACTCTGCGAAGTTCCATTTGGAAACACCTGAACGGAAAATGGCAGATGATTTTTCATCAGGGCACAAGAACCTGGGCATCCCATGTCCCTTTGTCGGCAAACCGGTAGTAATTCTGTCAGCCGTCTCCGGCCTGCCGCACCTTTATTGTCGAAGCCAATCGAGGCCCGCTGTCCCAACCGCCCGCTCTCATTTATACTTGCTGGTTTCGCAAGCGACGCCGGAGGCGCTGACATACCGCCCTCAACTCGCATCTAAGTCGTTGAACAGGAACACACTGAATATGAAGATTCTGGTCTGCATGAAGCAGGTCCCGCAAAAAGACGCGCCTCTTAAACTCAATGAAAGCGGCACATGGATCCGCGACGATGTCTCCTATGAAGTGAACGAACCCGACGCTTTCGCCCTGGAAGAGGCTTTGCGGCAAAAAGAAAAGCACACCGGTGAGGTCGTGGTCATTACCGCAGGTCCGGCGCGGTCGCAGCAGGTGCTGCGGGAAGGGCTGGCCAAGGGCGCGGACCGCGCCATCCATCTTGAAGATAACGGCTTTGTCGGCCTGGATGCATTCAATATGGCCAAAGCGTTCGTCGCCGCCATCAAAGATGAAAAATTCGATCTCATCTTTACCGGCCTGCAATCGGACGATTACGGCTACGCCCAGACCGGCGTGATCATGGCCGAGTTGCTGGGCTGGCCGCACGCCACCATCATCATGGAAATCCAGAAATCGGATACCGGCATCAAGGTCAAGCGTGAGCTTGAATCCGGCTTCTTCCAGCACGTCACCATGCCGTTGCCGGCTGTGCTGACCATCCAATCCGGCATCAACAAGCTGCGCTATGCCACGCTGCTGGGCATCAAGCAGGCCAAGAACAAGCCGCTGCGCAAAGTCACCATGGAGGAAGTAAAGTCCGCGCTGGGTGACAACCTGCAGAAAATCGAACGGCTTTACATCCCGCAGAAGACCAAAAAAACTGAAATG
>DASXJO010000088.1:0-4388 GCA_036497385.1 Candidatus Angelobacter sp.
ATCAACACGCGCTCTTTCGGTGAAGATCCCGCACAGGTAAGTGCCTTGGTGACGGCGTACATCCGCGGAGCGCGAAATAATGGCCTTCTCACCGCCGCCAAACATTTTCCCGGACATGGTGATACTTCTACCGATTCGCATTTGGGATTGGCGGCAGTGAATCGTACGCGCGAACAGATCAACCAGATCGATCTTCCACCTTTCCGCGCCGCCATTGCCGCCGGAACTGACGCGGTCATGGTCGCACATATCACCGCACCCGTGCTTGAGCCAGATCCGTCGCGGGTTGCGACCAACTCGCCCGCCATCGTCACAGGAATCCTCAAGCAACAGCTCGGGTTCAATGGTCTGATAATGACTGATGCCATGGACATGGCCGGCCTGACAAGCGTTTATCCGGAAGGCGGTTCGGCAGCGGCGAAGCACGCTGCTATTGATACAGTGCGAGCCGGGAACGACATGCTGATTCTGTTTACTGATCTAGATGGCGCGTATAAAGGCCTTCTGAGCGCCGTCCGCAGCGGTGAGATTCCGGAGAAGCGCATTGATGAATCGGTGTTGAAGATTTTGCGCGCCAAGGCCAGTGTTGGACTGAACAAAGCCAGCCAGATTGATATCGACAAGCTATCTTCCATTATCTCGAGTCCAGACAGCTTGGTGACAGCGCAGCAAATCGCGGATTCCGCCATAACTCTTGTCCGCGACAATGGCTACATGCTGCCGCTCAGGCCGCAAGGGCGTTCAGCTTCTGCTCCGGTTTATGGAACTGTGCAACAAGAAGGCAGCAAATTCTTATGCATCATCTTTACGGATGATGTGCGCAACGAGAATGGACGGCAATTGCAGCGCGAATTGCGTGCGCGCGTGCCAGATGCCCGCTTCATCTTTGTTGACCCGCGCATTGCCGCCGGCAGTTCCTCAGAAATTCAGAGTGCGATCAATTCAGCTGAGAACGTTCTAGCTGCGATTTATCTGGTTCCTGCCCCTGGGCGCGCTGTACGCAAGGAAGGCGCTACAGCCGTGAATACCATTTCCGTGCCTGATGCTACAGCAGCTTTGCTCCAATCCATCCTTGAGGCCAAGAGGGAGAAGACCGTGGTGGTAAGTTTTGGGTCGCCCTATTTCTTAGCAGACTTTCCGCAGATTGAAAATTATGTCTGCGCGTACTCGAATGCTGTTACGTCTGAGACGGGAGCAGTAAAGGCGCTGTTCGGTGAGATTGCATTTAACGGCCGCTTGCCCGTGACAATCCCAGGAATGGCCCAACGCGGCGCGGGTATAGAGTATCCGAAGCAGGGTCTGCGCGGTGGAACCGGAGTACGCCCGAGTCGCTGAAGCCTAATCAGACTCCTGCAAGGTCTTTACATGCGCCTCAAGCGCTCTTGAATACTCGCGCTCGGCCTGCAATTCCGACTGTAATTTTTTTACCAGCCCTTCCAGACGCATAATCTCGATCTTCAACTTGCCTGCATCATTAAGCGGGGCTGCTTTTACGGCCGCGCCGGAACCGTTTCCATTTGCCGCAGGCTGAGCCATCGGAGTCGACACAGCTACAGGCGTTGCCACCGCGACTGGTTGAGGCAAAGGAACGGCGGCTGTCGCCGTAATTGGCAATGGCATGGAGGGCACCGGAGCAGGTGGAGCAGGCGCAGCAGCCACTGCGGCGCGTTGCTGCACTGGCGCGGGCGTAGCGGGAACGGAACGCGGCGGTATGGGTGCTGCTGCCGCCGAAAAAATACTACTGAGCGCAACCGCTGCATTCGCTGCTGCGGCAGGTGTGGGAACAGGAGCGCCATTGGTCTTGAGCAGATGCTTGACGCGGGCAATCAAATCCTGAGGCTGAAAAGGCTTGCGCAGCAGCTCGTCTGCCTTGACGGCAAATGCTTTCTCCGCCACGGCGCGGTTCACCACGCCTGACATCAGGATCACCGGGGTCTTCGCCAGTGCAGGATGCGACTTAATATGCTGGCAAACGTCGTAACCGTCTTTGTCCGGCATGATCACGTCAGTGATCACGATGTCCGGCTTTGCCGTTTCAATTTCCACCAGCGCGGTAGCTGCATCATGGCAGGCCACCACGTTGATGTTCTCACGGCGAAAGGCGATCTTGATCACTTCGCGCATGGTCGCACTGTCGTCAATAAAATAGACAGTGGGAATCGTGCTCATCTAAAACCTCCATCACCATTGTCGTGCGCGGATTCATCCAGCTCCCGCAAGGCTTCCAACATCAGTTCCGTGGCGGAGCGGAGCACGGTGCGTGTGGCGGCGCTCTCTCCAGGCAAGAATTTATAGGATCCGGCATCCACGCCGTTGCAATGCTTCACGATGTGGACCACGGCATCATCGCCGATGCGATCTCCGCTTTCAGCGTGCGTGATAGTACCGTTTTCAAAAAATAAAATTCCGTCAATGGCTCCCGCATTCACAGAGAGCGAACCGGTCTGCCGCGAATGCACCAGCATCTGCACCACGCCGGGCAGATCAAGGTGAGAAAGGCTGCCGGTCAGTCCCTCGTCAGAGGAATTCAGCATCTGCACGGGATGAAAACCCTCAGCGCTGCTGCGTAGAAATGTCTTAATCTGTGCCGCAATCAGCTCCGGTCCCAGGCGTTTGTCCACATAATCAGCACAGCCGGAACGGAAGGCTTCCATCAGTGCCTGATCGCCGCCATCACCCAGCGCGATCACAGGAATATGCGCGGTCTTGGGATCGGCATTGATGATCGGCGGCAATTCATGCGCGCTGATCTCGCGCAGGTTGGTCGAACATAGTATGGCGGAAGGCGTGTCATATTCCAGCATCGTCAGGGCGTAGCCGGATTGCGTGGTGTGCACCACTTCAAAGCCTTCAAGCTTCAGCGCTTCAGTAATGCGGCGGGCCAGAAACACGTTCGCATCGATCAGCAAAATCTTGGCGGGCGTGGCGACGGTCGGGTTCATGCCGTCGCCTCCGCGCATATCAATTTCTCTAACGCAACTACCGCGACAGTTTCGCCGGCAATCAACAACATCCCGCTGATGTACGGCGGCTCACCGCCTGTAAGCGGTACGCTTGCGGCGCTGGCCAATTCGCATTCGCCGGTAACAGGAACAGCCGTCAATTCCTGGCGCGATCCGATTTTGCAGTTCGCAATCAAATAAAACCTTCTAGCTGGCGCTGCCGGTCCAACCAGGACTTGGGCAACATCACACACCGGAACTATCCTTCCCCGCCGCACCAGCACGCCGGTCAACAACGGTGTGCGATGCGGAAACGTTTGCACACTGTCTGGCCGCGCCAGTTCAGTTACCGTCTCTGCCCGTAGCGCAAAGCGCTTTTCGCCCAAAGGAAACAGCACGTACGATTTGTCGGGCTCCGGGTTCATACGGTCACCACGCCGCGCACGCGTTCCAGACCGGCACGCACAATTTCCAGTTCTGGCCGGTTCAGGAAAACATTGTGATTCACTACCGGAATCACCAGCCCATTTACCACGGCTAAGCCCCGGTACCATCCTCGCTCCTCACCGGTAAAAGCCGGCGGCAAAGCGTGCAGCGCTGAAATCTCAATGATGCGGTCAGTCGAATCCACCAGCACGCCGGTGGGCACGTTGCGCAGCACCATAACACGGGATGCGTTCGAAGCAGGCAGCCGAAAGTGCTCTGCGGCATGGATCACAAAATAGGTAGCGCCATTCCGTTCCAGCGTGTACTTCAACTTGGTGATCTGCGCTGAAATTCCGCCCAGCTTGAACGGATGCAGGTCGTCCATGCCTCGGATTTCCTTGACCGCGCCCGCTGCAATCGCAAGTTTGTATCCCCCCACGGCAAATACAATCACGTCTTCACGCGCTGCCTGGGGCCGCGGACACAACTGTTTCAAGGGCTTCACAGAGCTCCAACTTTCGCCGCACCAAAAATGTACAGAACGCGTTTTTCAATCCCCTGATAGATCGCTTCCATCGGCAAAACCTGATCGACAGCTCCGGTCTTGATGGCCTCCTGGGGCATGCCAAAAATTACGGCGGTCGATTCATCCTGCGCAATCACGTGCCCGCCCACGGAGCGGATCATCTGCGCGCCTTTGGCGCCGTCATTACCCATACCGGTAAGAATCACGCCGATTGTCATTGGTCCGGCATACTCCGCCGCGCTTTCAAATGTGAGATCAGCGCAGGGGCGATAACCGCTGACGCGCGGTCCATCATCAAGAGAAATTCTTCCCGTGGGCGAAACGCGCAGGTGATGCGAGCCGGGACACACATAAAGCTGGCCCGGAACAATGATTTCGCCAGCTTCAGCCTCTTTCACCTTGATCTGTGAGACCTCCGCCAGCTGACTGCTGAACTGGGCGGTAAAGTTTCCCGGCATATGTTGCACCAGGACCACTGCTCCCGGAAAATCCTT
>DASXJO010000089.1:0-2258 GCA_036497385.1 Candidatus Angelobacter sp.
ACAGTTTTTCACTGAAATCCCCCGAGTTCAGTTTTGCGGCATGTGAAACTTTCTGGGCTTACTGTACCCCGAACGCAGGGAGTGAATTGGAGAATTTCCGCAACGAAAGGGCAGCCCGGAAGCTGACCTCATGTCACATCCGCGTGTTGCGCCTTGGTCTACGCACTGCGGTGACGGCGGAGGATTTATTTGACCGAACGAGCAGAGAGCACGCGTCGTGCCAGGCTCCGGAATTGGTCCAATGGAGTTTTCTTTAGTGCCAATCCTTGCGCGCGCATTTTGCTCAGGCCATCGTTCAATCGGCCTTTGGCTACAGGTCCCATGGCGATGAATCGGAACGCTTGCGCATTGCCGCTGGCCATGGGCAAAAGCTCAATCGCGGCTGAGAAGGTTCCGGAAGCAGTTTGAATCCCAATGTCAGCGAATGTGCCGGAAGCGAATCGCCTGTCCAGGCGAATCGTACCGCCAGTGAGGGACAGCGTACGAAGAGTGCCTTTGAGTTTTTCCGCGCCGATGGAAAGAACCGCCTGCTCATTATTCGGCACAACAAACCTGGGTGAACGAACGCGTCTATGATCCTTCATCCTTTGATTGCTCCCGCCTGACATGTTTGAACGTGAATGGTAGCAATCTCCTCAGACGAAAGGAACGATGAAGTGGCCGTGTTTGCCACCGAAGGCCATGGCGGAACATGGCCATTCAGGCACGGCTCCGTTGGCAGACTCGACCGCGGCAGAATGAACGTTTGCAACTCGGCGGACGTTCCGCTGGGTATTGACATTGTTTAGTTATGGCGGAAGAGTGTGAGAGTCGAACTTGAGGCGATTTCGCGGCGTCTGAGCCGCGAGCCGAAATCCTGAGCGAACGCAGTGAGTCGAAGGATCTGCTAGGAGGAATCTGGAGAAACATGGGTCTGGAAAGTGGCGGAAACGTGTGAGAGTCGAACTTGAGGCGCGATCTCGCGGCGTATGAGCCGCGAGCCGAAATCCTGAGCGAACGCAGTGAGTCGAAGGATCTGCTAGGAGGATCTGTTAGAAATATGGATCTGGAAAGTGGCGGAAGCGTGTGAGAGTCGAACTCACCAGAGCCAGCAAAGCTGACTCTCGCCGGTTTTGAAGACCGGAAGGGTCACCGGACCCCATGCGCTTCCGCGTTTCGATAGTCTACATGAGGAGCATTCAGCACTCAGCAGTCAGCACTCAGCCAAAGAGCTTCCTTTGCGCACTTTGCGTCCTTTTCGGTAAACCGTTTTGGCTGAATGCTGATGGCTGTGTGCTGATGGCTTACTACTATTACTCCGAGCGCAGCGCCTCGGCTGGATCCACTCTGGCAGCGCGGGCAGCCGGTAGCGCCGATGCGATCACTGCTGCCGCCAGGATTACCGCAGCGGACGCAATCAACGGTAGTGCTCCTGGCAATTGCACAATACCAACATACTTGCCGATGGTCCGCTCCAGGGCAAAGCCAACAACAAAACCCGCAGCTACGCCGACGCCAGCAATCACCAATCCCTCAGAAAGCACTTTGGCGAGAATGCTGCGCGGCTGAGCGCCCAGTGCCTGGCGGATTCCAAACTCACGCGTGCGTCCGCTCACGGAAAAGGCGAGCACGCCCGCCACTCCCACCACGGAAATCAGCAGCGCCAATGTGGCGAATCCGCCGAAGACGATGGCGTTGAGACGATCAGGCGTCAGCACTTCCGCGCGAATATCTTCCAGCGAGCTGGCCCGTTCCACTGGTTGGTCCGCCGCCATATCATGGATTGTGCGCGTGATGGTTGGGACCAGCGCATACGGATCATTCTGCGCGCGCACAAAAAGGCGGCCGTTCCAGCCTTCCTGATTTGACGGCTGATAGACCGTCATGGCCGGTTGCGGAATGATGTTTTCATCGTCAACATCTGGCACCACGCCGATGATCCGCCGCGGCTCCGTGCTGATGCCGATAAACTTCATTACGCCGTCCGTCCATTGCAGATGGCGGTCCACGGCCTCGCGGCCGGGAAACAGCCGCTGCGCAACACTTTTGCTGATGATCACGACACGCTCCTGGCCGTCGCGGTCAGTGTCCCTGAAGTCGCGGCCTTCCACAATCGGCACGCCCAGGGTTTCAAAGAACCCGGGTGAGATCGACCGGAAGCGTGCGCGCAGGTCCTCGCTGTTTTCGCGCCGCGCGCCTTCCACGGAGAACGTAAAGCTGATGCTCAAGGCGCGGCCATCGCGCCAAGGCACGCCAAAGCCTGAAGAAACATGTTGCAC
>DASXJO010000090.1:0-7019 GCA_036497385.1 Candidatus Angelobacter sp.
GACGGCTTTGTTGGCCTGCTCCAGCAATTTGCTTCGCTTGTTGTAATCCATTTTGCCTTTGGCGATTGCTCGCCACACAAGATGTTTCTGTCTGGCATCTATCAGGTCAACGGTAATTGTGCCGTGCATGATCTGCGGGACTGGCGTAGCCGGCAATGAACCGCCCCACATTGTGGTGCCCGGCATGGCGTAGCCTCCAGTCCCTGTGTAGCCGGGTTCTGCTGCATATCCGCCTAGCACCTCGCCGGCTCCGCCATAGGACTGCACCAGCAGATCGGCATTGCCTTCCACTTTGCGCAAGCCCTTTTCATTCAGCTCGTAATCAATGTCGTGGTCGATAATGGTTGCCAGGATGGGGTTTGTTGCGGGTGTCGCGCGGGGAATCCAGGCGTAGGTTTTATATTGGCTGAAGTCTGCTGACTTGTCGTATCCGGTCTTGATCTTTTGTGCATACGCGGTTGTTGCAAGCAGGAGAAAAAGCATGCCCCGAACGACAGGCATTAGCCATATTCCACGCATTTTCATTCCATCCACCGATCTGAAAATTGATCTCTCTCCAGCAGGTTAGGAGGGCCAGTTCAGGCCTGCAACCCGTATTTTTGACAGCCGTTGCGTGCGATGACACGCAGCCTTGAAGGGACGCAACACGCTATAGCGGAAGACGGCGCAACTAGTTACTGTTTCCAAATCGCCGCGCAGTCAAAACCACCACGCCGAGCCCGAGCAGTAGCACGCCGCTTTCCAGGCGCGTTGACCAGGCATGCAGTTGGTTGAATTGCCCACTGTATAGAACTATCAGAGAGGGAACAGAGCCCGGGATATAGGGATCGTAGCCGGGCCTTTGTGTGGATTCCAATTGCTCGCGAACGCGGCGCATTCTCGGCGTGATTCCGAATTGCGAAATCATGGTGAAGGCCAGCATCAGCAAAACAAAGACATGACTCACCATGAACGGCCTGAGTTGAACGTGCTTCTGCCAGTTGTAGCCAAGCGAGCAAATCAGAAACATGACGCCGGAAGCCAGTCCCATCCAGTGAAGCTTGCTCAGCGTGGCGTTAACGACGTCGCCGGCCAGTCTCGTGGTAGGAAGGACGCTAAACAGAGTGGGCGCCAGCACGAATGCGAAAAAGATAATGCCGCCGATCCAGACGATCAGGGCCAGCAGCATGAGAAATCGGAGAAAGAACATTGTTGGGAAAGTATATCTGCTGTTCTGAAATCCCGAACGTAGTGAGGGACCCCTCTAGCCAATAGGATTTTCAAACTGGAAACGAAGTGTCGCGGTTACTCTGGCAGCCGAGGACGGCTGCCCTCCAAACTATTTCTGGTTATAGGGTTCCCTCACTGCGTTCGGGATTTCAGAAGCACATCTGGCCAAAGGGGGGCCCTCTCCGTTCAAGTTATACCGGCACCGGCACAGACTGAACAATGTCGCGGAGAATATTGTCGCCCTGGTCTGACTTTTTCAGCGTGGAAGAATAGCGAGCGTTTACCACCACGCGGTGCGAGAATACGGGCACGACGAGTTGCTTGAAGTCGGCTGGGGTGGCAAAGCGACGGCCTTCCAGGTACGCCATGGCTTGCGCGGCACGATAGAGCATGAGCGATCCGCGCGGCGAGACGCCAAGTGACAGCGTTTCAATCTCGCGCGTCTTTTTGACGATGTCCAGCGCATAGTCCACCAGCGAATCGTCCACTTTCACCTGTGTAACTTCATCCTGCATGGCGATAATGTCTGCGCCAGTAGCGACCGGCTTTACTGAATCCAGGCGGGCCGCGCCGGCTTCAGAGCGCAGAATCTCGCGCTCATTGTCGCCTTGCGGATAGCCCATGCGGACGCGCAGCAGAAAACGATCAAGCTGCGATTCTGGCAGCGGATACGTGCCGTGATGCTCGATAGGGTTTTGCGTCGCGATTACAAGAAACGGTTGCGGCAGCGGATGGGAATTGCCATCCATGGTGACCTGGCCTTCATTCATCGCTTCCAGAAGGGCGGATTGTGTCTTTGGCGTGGTGCGATTGATTTCATCGGCCAGCAGAACATTGGTAAAAATCGGACCAGCTTTGAATTCGAATTGGCTTTCTGACGCGGAGAAGACCGAGATTCCTAACACGTCAGACGGCAGCATATCACTGGTGAACTGAATGCGTTGAAAGCTGCAATCCAGCGCCCGTGAGAGAGCGTGGGCCAGCGTGGTCTTGCCAACGCCGGGTACGCCTTCAATCAGCAGGTGGCCGCGTGCGAGAACGGAAACCAGCGCAAGACGCAACACTTCATCGTTGCCGCGAATGATCGTCTTGAGCGACTGCTCAATGGCGGCGGCTCGCGCGCTGGTGCTGCTGGTTGAAGACTGAATTTGGGTGGACGCCATCGACTTGGGTTCTATTGTATCGCTGTATCGCACGCTAAGGGATCCGTTTCCTTACCACTATGCGGTGATTCTCCCGGTTGCTCAAGCAACGAAAGGGCTGATACTGATGCCCAAAGTAACCTCAGCGCCCTCCTAAGTAGATCGCATGAGTGCGGGAAAATTGCGCTCAATAAGAATCGGACCTGAATGCCGCCTGCCTTAGGCGGCGTCTCTGAAACCGGCGTTTTATCGCTGAAATTCTTCAGGCTGTCCCGTGAGCCTTTCAATCCTCTTGGCAATCGGCGGATGCGTGGAGAAAAGATTCCCGATGCTCGCCCCCGTGAGTGGCTGAATGATGAAAAGATGCGCCGTGGAAGGCGAAGCGATCATGGGCACTCTCTTTGAATAAGCATCAATCTTTTGCAGAGCGCGCGCCAGCGCATAGGGATTGTGCGTGATGCCGGCGCCAGTAGCGTCGGCTTCATATTCGCGCGTGCGTGAAACCCACAGTTGAATCAGCATGGCCGCCACAGGAGCCAGGATCAGCATAAGAATTCCGCCGCCGCGGTCACGATCATTGCGGTCGCCCCCAAATCCGAACCACATTCCCATGCGGGCCAGCATGGTGATTGCGCCGGCCAAGGTTGCAGCAATCGAACTGGTGAGAATATCGCGATTGCGCACGTGCCCGAGCTCATGTGCCAGGACGCCTTCTAATTCGTCATCATCCAGGAGCCGAAGAATTCCCTGCGTTACCGCAACGGATGCATGGGCCGGGTTTCGTCCCGTGGCAAAAGCATTGGGTGAATCTGTGGGGATCACATAAAGCTTGGGCATGGGCAAGCCGGCTTTTTGCGTGAGCCGTTCCACCACAGAATAGATACGCGGCAGTTCTTCACGGCTCACTGGCTGGGCCCGGTACATGGCCAGAGCAATCTTGTCGGAAAAAAAGTACGAAACAAAATTTGTCACCCCGGCAATCGCAAAACCGAGAATCATTCCGTTTTGTCCGCCGAAATAATCTCCCACCCCAATCGCGATCAGGGTAAGCAGCGTCAGCAGAAAAACTGTTTTCAAGTTGTTCATATTCAAGTAGATGATAAATATTGCGGCAGGATTCCAAAAGCATAAGAGGCAAACACGATAGGCCTTAAGAGATCGCTTGGATTCCAGAGCTGTTTTGTTAAGAGTAGTAAAGTTGCATATCAAAATTCCAAGCTGTTGAAACTAAAAGGCTAACTTCGCAAATCATTAAGGATTCTAATGATTTTCTAATGGATTGCTAACTGAGGATTGGGTACTCTCTCACAGGCCAATATCGTGATTGATAGGTTTCTGCTATGACAGGGCCACTTTTCACGGTACTTCCGGGCTTTCCCTTCGCAAAGCGTGCCTTCCGCGAAGATGCAGTTGAACGTTTTGAAACTGAAAGTCTGCAACATCTTAAGGAGCGCAGCTATGAGTCATAATGATGAGGGCTTTTTTCTGTCTGAAAAAAGCTCAAAAACAAGATTGCGGGAAGCCGAGAACGCTCGGAAAAACCGGGCGGAGATCGTAAAGGCATTCTCGCAGGGAAAAGTCACCCGGCGTGAACTGGTCAAATGGGGCCTGATCACAGCAGGTGGCGCACTGGCCCCCATTCACGGCCTGAACCCGTTCGTTTCCAGCGCCTACGCCAGCGGAGGCAGCGGCAGCGGCGCCCTTGTCATCCCCGCTGCCAAGGCAGGCAACGGCATTCCCACCGGCGCACCGCCCAGCCCGACGTTTGGAGTGCAGCCTTTCAGCACACCGATGCCGCGCTTTGACGTGGCCCAGCGTATCCCGAACCCCTTGACCGGTGGCTTGACTCCGGTTCCACAAGCGCAGTCTAACCAGACGCAGCAACCTCTGGATCCAGCCTTGGTCAACGGACAGACCGGCTTGACCGGTCCGGTCGAAGGCCGTCCACCGGGACCAATCTGGGCGCACCAGGGATTCGGTGATCACGCGCCTCAGGTCGGCTTTGAATGCTCCCAGGCCCAGGCCACCACGAACACCACGTACAATCCGCAGGTTGATCCGAAGTTCAACAACGGCATCAATCCGGCAACCGCGTTCCCGCTGAAGTTCCATCCCGGATTTCCGACACAGGACCCGAACTCAGTGTGGACGTTTAACGGCACCCTGCCACCCTACTTGGTGCAGGGCCGTTACGGCGAGCCGATCCTGCTCCGCCATCACAATCGTTTGCCTGCCGATGTTACGCAGAACAACGGTTTCGGGCGGAACACGATCTCCACGCACGAGCACAACGGTCACCACGGTGCGGAGAATGACGGCTTTACCGGCGCGTTCTTCTTCCCCAACCAGTTCTATGACTATCACTGGCCGATCGTGCTGGCGGGCTTCCGCTCCGTCAACACCGATGCGACCGATCCCCGGGCCGGCAGCCCCGCTGACAATGGCGGAATCAACAAGGTCCCGGGCGACTGGCACGAAACCATGTCAACCCACTGGTTCCACGATCACATGTTCACCTTCACTTCACAGAACGTGTACAAGGGCAACGCTGCCATGTTCAACATCTACAGCGCGCTTGATCGTGGTGACGAAAGCGTGAATGACGGCGTGAATCTGCGCCTGCCTAGCGGCTCCTCCAACGGGAAGGGCTGGGGCAACCTGGATTATGACATTAATTTGATAGTCAACGAGAAGGCCTTCGATGCGAATGGCCAGCTCTTTATGGACATCTTCCAGTTTGACGGCTTCCTGGGCGACTTGATGATGGTAAACATGCAGTACAAACCGTACTTTGAAGTGGAGCGGCGCAAGTACCGCTTCCGCATCCTGAACGCCAGCGTTTCCCGCTTCTTCAAATATGGCCTCTCAGACGGCTCGCCGATGATCCAGATCGCCAATGACGGAAACCTGCTGCCCTCACCGGTAGTGCAGACCGTCTCTGACGAGCAGGGAATCGCCGAGCGCTATGACTGGGTGATCGACTTCTCGCGTTACAACATCGGCGACAAGGTGTGGATGGTGAACGTAGCCGAGCACACTAACGGAAAGAAGCCTTCAGCCGATCTCTCGGTCGCGCAGGCGCTCTCCGGAACCTCGCTCGATCCTTGTGTCGGAAAGTTCCTGGAGTTCCGCATCCTTCGCGATCCGTCCCAGCCTGACGTTAGCCAGGTGCCTGCCGTGATGATTCCGAATCCCGACTTGTCGAGCATTCCGGTTTCAAGAACGCGGACGTTCCAATTCGGTAGCGGCGCTTCACAGCCACTCTCTGCGAGTGATCCTGCGGCCTATACCACGGGCGCAGGCGGACAGAAAGGTCCGTGGGGTGTTGCGACAGACAAGGGTCCGATGCTGAACGCCAGCTGGGGTCGTGTTTCCGCGGCGCCAGGCTACGGCACCCGCGAAGTCTGGACGTTGCAGAACGGCGGCGGCGGATGGGATCACCCGATCCACATCCACTTTGAAGAAGGCCAAATCCTGGCCCGCAACGGTAGCGCTGCTAACGTTCCGGCCTGGGAAAAGGGCCGCAAGGACGTGTATCGTCTGCGTCCGGGTGGAAGTGTGACTCTTACCCTGCAGTTCCGCGATTGGGGCGGCATGTTCATGGAGCACTGCCACAACACGGTGCACGAAGACAACGCCATGCTGGTTCGTTGGGAAATCGACAACAATGGCGGGGCTTTCCTGCGTCCGCTTCCGACGCCGGTTCCAACGCCTAACGGTGTCACTTTCGTTGCACCGGATGACATTGCCCCCACAGCCTTCTAACAGGCTTACGGAGCAGCGTCCACTGCGCTACTTAGTAGGATCGGCAGGGGCGGCTTGCAAGACAGCCAAACCTGTCGGTCCTGATTTTCAAATCAAATGTATAAATGCAATTCCGAGGTATCTGTTATGCGAGGGAAACAAGCAGTTGTTCTTACGGCGCTAGCCGCTTTTATATTTGCCATCACTCTTATTTGTTCCCGTCAGGCCCACGCTGATAACAAACGTTGGGGCGCCAGCTATTTTCCTAACGTGCCGCTGGTTGATCAGGACGGCAAAACGGTCCACTTCTACGACGATCTGATCAAGGGGAAGAGCGTCGTTCTGAACTTGATCTACACCCATTGCATGGATTCGTGCCCGCTTGAGACGGCTCGCCTGGTGCAGGTGCAGAAACTGCTGGGTGACAGGGTGGGAAAAGACATTTTCTTCTATTCGATTACCATTGATCCCAAGCGCGATACGCCCAAAGTTCTGAAACAATATGCTCAGAACTACCACGTTGGGCCTGGTTGGACCTTCTATACCGGCAAACCTGAAGACATTACCCTGATTGCCAAAAAGCTGGGGCTGTACTCAGACCCTGATCCCGAGGATCGTGATGGGCACACCCCAGGCGTTATGATCGGCAACGAGCCATCAGGACAATGGATGCGGGATGCGGCCACTGATAACCCGCGATTTATGTCCATTATGATCGGCGATTGGCTTAACAGCTGGAAGAATCGCAAAGCCCAACCTCTGCCCAGCTATGCCAATGCCACAGCGGTTCAGAAGGACGGCCGCTATCTCTTCGCGCATAATTGTGCAGCATGTCACACTATGGGGCACGGCGACAAGATTGGCCCGGACTTGATGGGGGTGGCCAATGTCCGCGATCCTAAATGGCTGGCGCGTCAGATTACG
>DASXJO010000091.1:0-1965 GCA_036497385.1 Candidatus Angelobacter sp.
TGCGAATACGCTTCAGGGTTCATGAATCCCACCATCAGCACCTCGCCCGTTGAGTCTTCCTGCACAATGGCGGGGGCCAGGCCGTCCATTTTGTCAAAATCAATCTGCATATGTCCTCACAAGTTACGGCTGCAACATGCCGCAAACAAAAAAGCCCGCCGATTTTGGTTAAGTCGGCGGGGCGTTGGATGCTTATTAGTGCGCTGTATTTAACTTCTACAGGCCTCCGCCGACACGTTCGCCGCGTAATGGTGATGATGATGGCGATGTGCGAAGGAGGTCATGAGCAGTTATGCTAGCGAACCCGCCTTGGATGTGTCAATCGGAAAAAATGAGGACGAGTGGCGTTGACGCGGGCTATTCCGTATATCCGCGAACCCGCCGCCCGTCCAGCACCAGGCCTATAGCGGCGATCAATTCGTGAGGAGCGTCACTCAAAATAAAATCCGCGCCGGGAATTTCGGGCGAATGGAAGCACATCTCCAGAATAGGCAGGCCGGGATAGTAATGGTTCACAGTGTGGGCGATCTTCCGCTTTTCCACCCCACGGAACCTGTGGCAAATAAGGGCCAGATCCACTTTCTCACTGGTTTGACCCAGAGCTTCGACCTGCGCCAAAGTCAGAGCGGCGCAAACAGTGAATCCTTGATGTTCCAGCAGCAATTGGCGAGTTGTGCTGAGGACTTCACTGGAGGAAACCGACAGAATTTTAGCCATGAATAATTGGGGTCAGGTTGGGCTGATTTTTCCGGATTATACCTCAGCCTTTGGTTTTGAATACCCAGGTCCACTGAATTTCGGAACTAAAATGCTCAAGAGCACGAGGGCAGAGACTCTGGATGCCACATGTCATTCGTATGGCCTTGTCACGATTATTGGAAATCTTTTATATTTACAACGATTCCGAAAGCGGCGGATCGAATCCATCCAAGGACCCCTTGTGCGAAAGAAATATCGGCCAGGAGATGTGGTGCCGGAAAGCGGAATCTACCGGGTTACGCACGATTCGCACCGCTTGATGCACGAGGCTACTCTGCTCCAGGACCAGCGGTTCCCAATCTGCAGGAAGTGCAACCACGATGTCCGTTTTGAGCTTCGCCGCGCGGTTAAAAACCCTACAAGAATCACTTGCGGGTATCACGTCATTCTTGAGGATTATCCTGATGTGGAGCCGTTCACCGTCAACTGATTTGAGCTAAGGGGCAGGCCACTTCCGGCATTGCCGAGTCTGCAGAAGCATAGTCCTATTCACAATAAGGCACTTTCTCCCACGATGGAACAGGTGTGTTTAAATCATCCAGTGGAAACGCGTGAGATAGGCCAGGAATTTCGTCCCATGCTGCGGCTGGCAGCCCCGCTGGCTCTCACTGAGCTGGGATGGCTGGCCATGGCGTTTACCGACACCGTGATGGTCGGCCGCCTTCCAGACAGCGCGACCGCGATTGGCGCGGTCAGCCTGGGCAGCACGCTTTTCTACACGATTGGAATCTTTGGCAGCGGAATCATGCTGGGCATGGACACGCTGGTGGCGCAGGCTTATGGCGCGGGCAGGTTGCAAGAGTGCCATCGCACCATGTGGAACTCTCTTTATCTGGCCTGCGCTCTTTCGCCCATCTTGATGGCTTCTGTCCTGGTATTTCTCCCGCTGTTTGGGCATTTAGGGCTTGCGCCAAAGCTGGTGAGTGCGACGGTCCCATTTCTAAAGGCGCTGGTCTGGAGCACGCTGCCGCTGGCGCTTTACTTTGCGCTACGCCGTTATTTGCAGGCCATGCATATTGTGAAGCCGGTGGTATTTGCGCTGGTGTCGGCGAACCTGGTGAACCTGGCAGGGAATTGGGCGCTGGTTTATGGGCATCTTGGAGCGCGGGCCTTTGGCGTGGCAGGCAGCGGATGGTCAACATGCATTTCCCGCGCTTATATGGTGGTGGTGCTGGCGGTTGCAGCCGTGTATTACGACCGCAAACG
>DASXJO010000092.1:0-7345 GCA_036497385.1 Candidatus Angelobacter sp.
TTCGCTGCAGCTTCCATTCCCGACCTGGATCGACGGATCGAGCAGCAGGAAAATTTTATTAGCATCCTGATCGGAAAAAACCCAGGGCCCATTACTCGCGGCAGGCCGCTGGGTGAGAATGCTATTCCACCGACAGTGCCTGTTGGATTGCCTTCCACGTTGCTGGAGCGGCGGCCAGACATTCAACAGGCTGAGCATCTTCTGGTGGCGGCCAATGCTCGCATCGGTGTAGCCAAAGCTGCGTATTTTCCGCAGATCGCACTTACTGGCTCAGGAGGCTACCAGAGTTCATCACTGGCCAATCTCTTCACCGTGCAGGGCGGTTTCTGGAATGCGGGTGCTCAGCTTGCACAACCGATTTTTGAAGGTGGCAGAATTCGCTCAGGCGTAAGACTATCTGAAGCGCAGCAGCAGGAAGCAGCATTGTTTTATAAGCAAACCATCCAGTCGGCGTTTCATGAAGTTTCTGACGCGCTGGTGGCTTACACAAAAAACCAGGAGTTCCGGCAGCAGGCGGAGTTGCTTTCCCAGGCTGCCGAAGATGCTGCCCGCCTCGCGAATACGCGCTACAGCGGGGGCGCGACAAGTTATCTGGAAGTTCTTGATAGCGATACCCGCTACTTTTCCGCGCAGCTGAATCTGGCGCAGGCCGTACTGAATGAAAGACTTGCGCTGGTGCAGTTGTACAGCGCCCTTGGCGGAGGATGGCAGCAGTAGCTCCAATCTTTTTACATGTGATGTTTTCTTGAATGCGCAGCGACCGATCCAGCTCAGGACCTTCAGCGAGTGCCCATTGTCGGCGCTGCAAATCACCACAACTTTACTGTCTTCTGCTTATCCTGGTTGAGATCTGTCTTCTCAGTATTCCTTTGCGGTCTCAATCTCCACCCAAGCTCTTCTCATTACAACCTTCGCCCACTCCAACCGCCTCTCCATTGGCGAGTGCCTCCCCTGTTGCCATTGCTGCGATTTCCTTGCCACAGATTGCTGATAAAGCAGAAGAATTAGATCAGCAGCTGCGCGAGAAGTCCAAAGGCCTTGAATCTGCGCCCGAATTGAGGCTCGCAGATTCCCAAGCGAAGGCCGATGCGGAGAAAATAGCGGAAAGGGCCGCTCAGGCGGACGAGCTGCTCAACGGAATACCCAACATGATGCAGCTCCAGAATGAAGAGCGGTACTGGAGGGCCCTGGCTGAAGAATATGAAGCTCAGCGCAAATTGCTGACATCCAGGGCCGCGCGGGTTGAAGAGAAGATCCGCTGGCTTGAAACTGAACAGGCACGTTGGAAGGCAACGTTGGATGACGTCCAGGAAAGGAATGGGCTGGAGGTTGTGGAGCAACGCGTTCAGCAAGCTCTGAGTTCGATACAGCAGCTTGATGTGCAGCTTCGTGAGCAACTCAATTTAATTCTGACCCTGCAAAACACAATCTCAGAGCAGGACCGCGAAATCTGGGCTGTGGTTGGAAAGATAGATGAGACACTTGAACAGTTGCGTGGGAGATTGTTTCAAAGAGACGGTTATCCGTTGTGGGCAATCCGTGAATTGCGAGCGGTCGATCAGCCGGCGAGTGGATTATTTGCTCTATCAGCTCATGGTGGATTCGGCGGAGGGGACTTCAATTTCTTGCGAGCCAACAAAGCACTATTTGCCGGAGCAACGATACTCTATATGTTTTCGCTTGGTATCGCGATCCGCTTGAGAAAGCAGGTAGAAAGCGAACGCAAGCGGGAGGTGACAATTCCGGGATCGGAAGTCTTTGCCCGCCCGTTCTCGGTCGCGCTGCTGGTCACTTTTCTGGCCACCATTGGAATCAACGCCTCAGCGCCGGCGGCCGTCTCGTTTATCGTATGCCTTCTTTATCTGATTCCAGTGGTGCGTCTTCTTCCTCTTCTAATCGGAGCGGCGCTGCGCAAATCACTTTATCTGCTCTGCGTGTTCTATCTGCTGGAGTGGGTGCATTTGATCCTGCAGTTTCGGGTGGCTTTCAAGCGCGAATTCTTTTTCGCTACCATTGCGCTCGCGTTCGGGTTTTTTGCAAGCCTCAACCGCCCCTCAAGGCTGAAAATTCAACCTGAGCGGGCATGGCAACCCAGGTTGTCCACTGGTGGAATATGGCTTGGATTGTTTCTACTGGCAGGCTCAGCTATAGGCAATGTCCTGGGATTTGTTTCGCTGTCGCAGATCCTGGGCGTAGGAACGCTGTTTTCTGTTTTCATATTTGCGTTGCTCTATACGATGGTCAGAGTGCTGGACCTGAGCATTGTCATCGTCGTGAATAGCGTGTGGTTTCAGTCGTTGGCTGAAGGACGCGGTGGAGACATTGAGCGCTTTGGGCGGCGTCTCCTTATCGTGAGCGCTGCGATCCTATGGCTGAACGTAATTTTGTATCTCTTTACGGTCCGGGGAACCGTGCTTAGCGTATTGCACGATGTGCTGCAGTATCCAATAGGCTCGGGAAAAGTCTTTGTCACGCTGGGCGGAACGCTCAGCATCGTCGTTCTCCTCGTCGTGGGCTACGTTGTGGCCAACGTTGCGAGTTTTGTTTTGGGAAAGATCCTGCTGCCTAAGCTTTCTTTGCGGGGCGGGATGGCCTATGCGATCTCTCGTGTCACGTACTATTTTCTTCTGGCGGGCCTGTTCTTTATGGCTGTGATTAATGCAGGATTGCAGCTGGATAAATTCACCGTGATCACAGGAGCATTGGGCCTTGGTATTGGATTTGGGTTGCAGAATATTGTGAGCAATTTTGCGTCTGGTCTGATCGTGCTCTTCGAGCGTCCAATCCGGATCAACGATACGGTGGAGATTGGAGGCATTACAGGGGTCGTCAGACGGATTGGCGCCCGCTCCAGCACCGTGCTTACAGCTCAGGGCGCAGAAGTGATTTTTCCCAACAGCAACCTCCTCTCCAACCAGGTCACGAACTGGACTCTTTCATCGACGCGCAGGCGGGTTGAGGTAGCTGTTGGAGTCTCATACGGCACGGACCCCAAGCTTGTGCTTGATATGTTGACAGAGATTGCCGTCAAGAATCCTCATGTCCTGGCGTATCCGCCACCTCAGACGGTTTTTCTTGGGTTCGGCGAGAATGCCCTGAACTTTGAACTTACTTTCTGGGCGGCTCAATCTGTGTGGTTTGAATTAAAAAGCGCGGTTGGCCTGGCGGTGCTTCAGGCCTTGCGTCAGGCAGGAATTGAAATCCCCTATCCGCAGAGAGACCTGCATGTTCGAATCCTACAGTCCCTTAATAAAGAGGAGAGCGCAGCAGTTTCAGACATTGGCGCCAGCAAGAAAGTGGTTGGCCTCTGAAACAGATCATGATGATGATGATGATTTTTCAAGCTGTCTTGATTCTCTCTACTGTGAACGCAACGCCTGCGCCAGACCTTGAAGGTTTTCGGGATGCACACGAATACCACCGCCGTTCGGACTATCAATGTTGCAAATCAGGAAAAAAGTTATTGACAGCGTGACCGGCAGGATTAGAAATATTCGCCAATCGCTCCGGCGTGCTCTGTATCCGATCAGCAGGTTGCAACAAATAGCGACTGCTATCATCAAGCCCCAAGCGGCAATCGGGATACGGTTTCGCCAAGCCGCCAGCGTATAACCTTGCGAATTCAAGACATCATTCATGCCGGAGACTGCCAGGGCCACCAGCGGTGTGTCTTGCGCCGTTTGCGGCCGCATGGCAGACCAAAGCTCGTTCTGCAGTTCGGCTGTATCCGCGTCAATCTTCACAAGCTTTTGCTTGTTGCGTGTGGTGTAAAACAACACGCGCTGATCGATGTACTTCTTAAGAAGCTCGCGAACTTTTGATCGCTCGCCTGCCGAGAGCAGGTCGGCCCGCACATACTCAGTGCCGATCGCATTGGTCTCAGCTTCTTCATAGTTCTTGCGCTGATCATACCGGCTGACCGCCATGGAGAAACTGAAGCCGATGAGCAATCCCATCAGCGTCAGCGTGGCCCCCAGGACGACACTGAAATCGTCCCGATTCTCCTCTTTCAGGGAACCCACTTTGCGAAGAGAATCACCAATTTGTGCGGCGACGAATTGAACAACAAGCGACACCGCCAATACCAAAATTGGATAGTTCATTGAATCCATCGCGAGTAGGCGGTATCAGGCATGAGCCAAAATGTCACCGCCCACCGCAAAGCACACAATTCAGTGTTACTTTTGTGGACAGCTATGCTGCCCTTTTATCTACAGCTCGCAGCGGCTCAACCGCAGAGCGGCGAGTTGGCGGCTTTGCTGCTTCGAGGAAAGATGGCTTCAGCAGCTTCAATCCCAGGGCAGCCGAAAATCCGTGAATCTCCTTTACGTCGAGCTTGCGCATGAAATCAATAGTTTCCGGGGTAATCACCTGACCGGGCACCATGATCGGGAAGCCGGGAGGATATGGAATAACAAAGTTGGCCGAAACGAGCGCAGGTCCTTCTTTAAGGCGGCGATCAATCTCTGCACTGGCAAGTTTTAAATGCTCACATTGCTCTTCCCTGTATGCGCCAAAGAACCCCGCGCGCATGTCACCCTCACTGGTGAGACTGCCTGGATTTTCCCGAAAACTGTCATGGAAGCAGCTGAAATCGGGAAGATCAGGCACGTCTTCCATCAGGGATTTCACGCTCGCGCTGAAGGCACTTACCTCCTGTTCTCCTCCCCGTTCAAGTCTGGTTTCTATTTCCTGTGAGATCTCCATCAGCACCTTGATGAGATGGGCCACATCGCTCCGGGTGTTATTAATGTTGGTTTGCAGCAGCACGCTGTTGCGCGATGTCTTGTTCAGCTGAATGTCATATCTGGCGGCCAGCAGGTTCTTGAACTGCGTGCCGTCGAAGCCGGCAGTGCCGCACACCAGGGTTAGGCGCGTGACATCGAGGGCAAATTCATCTTCACGCAAGGCTTTTATGGCGCGGGCCCAGTTCGATCCGGGCGAGAGATAATCTACAAAGCCGGAATTGCGGAACTCCTCAGGAATCATTTCATAAGCGCCAAGAATGTGGAAATATTTGCAGATCAAAGGGTGAGAATTGACCTCTCGGCGCAAATCCAGAGCCAACTGGATAGCACGATTCACCAGTTCATAACCCTCCAATTCCATTTGCCGCCGGGCCACATCCAGCGTGGCGATGATCTGGAGATTGGGGGACGTGGATGCATGCGTAAACACCGCCTCGTGAAATTGTTCTTCCACCGTGTGAAAGTCCTGATCTTTCACCAGGATCATCGACCCCTGACGCAGCGCCGACATGGATTTATGCGTTGAGTTCGTCTGGTAGACCCGCAGGCGTACCTTATCCGGATTGACAAGCAGTTTGGTTTCGAGAAGAAGCTCGTCTTTCTCAGTCAAATCGGGCCCAAGCTTTTTTGCTTGTTCCATATAAGCGGCGCGGTAGGCTGGGTCTTTGAACTTGCGTGCCAGTACCTCCGCTGCTCCCATCGCAGTACGGCGGCGATAAAAAGGACTCCAGCGGGCATAACCGAACCATGCTTCATCCCACAAGAAGATGAGATCAGGTTTAATAGCGAGGCATTCTTCCATCACGCGCTCTACGTTATAAATCTGGCCGTCAAATGTGCAGTTAGTGAGCACCAGCATCCTGGCCCGGGAAAGCTTTCCTTCTGCCCTGAGTTGAAGTAGCGCCTTCTTAATGGTGCGCAATGGCACCGCACCATACATAGAGAACTGAGTGAGAGGATAAGCCTCCACATAAAGTGGCAGGGCGCCGGAGAGTACTGCACCGTAATGATGGGATTTATGACAATTGCGGTCTACCAGCATAATGTCGCCTGGAGCAAGCAGGGCCTGCTCAACCATCTTGTTGGAGGTGGAGGTCCCATTGGTCACAAAGAACACACGATCTGCTCCAAACGCACGTGCAGCCAGTTCCTGCGCCAGCTTGATATTGCCCGTCGGTTCCAGAAGGCTGTCAAGGCCTCCAGTTGTTGCGGACGACTCAGCCAGGAACAGGTTGATGCCATAGAACCGGCCCATGTCACTGATCCAGTTGGATTTGAAAATGGATTTGCCTCGAGCAATCGGCAAAGCATGGAAAGTCCCAATGGGCCGCTGCGCGTATTTCTGCAGGTTGTCGAAATATGGAGTGCTGTACCTGTCCGCTATGCCATCAAGAATGCTGAGGTGAAGTTCAAGCGGCTCTTCCACCTGGTAAAAAATGCGTCGCAGACATTGCGCCTCAGGATTGCCCGCAACTTTTTCCACCTCGCGGTCGCTGAGGAGATAAATGTCGAGCTCCGGACGGATCAGCTTGATGGCTTGCGCCAGAGAGAGGGAGAGTTCGGGGGAATCTACATCAATACCGGTGGCGGCAAGATGGCTGGTCAAGAACTCGCGCAACACCGCGCTATTGTGGAGAGACGTGAAGGGGATTCCTTCAGAGATGATGATGGCTTCGACGCTTCCGTTCAGGATTGTTCCCAAAATGGCGTCTTCATAGCTGCTGACGAAGACGGTCTCGTAGAGAAAACTGTCTTGCGGCCGGCGCAGTTTCCGTAATTCCCGACTGAGGCCCACCCACGTTGAAATCGGAGCAGCTGTGGCAATCAAAACTTCAAAATATGGTTTGAGCGGAGCATTTTCATTGCTCGCGACAGGCAATTTTTCACTCATCATTCCGGGCGCGGCTTGGGCTCCTTCCCAGGCGGAATCGTTGCCGCGATAAGAATGGGTCAGCAAGGCAACACTGATGGCCTGCACCAAGCGCGTGAGGCCTGCTCTATCCTCTTCTGCAATGCGTTCTTCGATTGCCTGCAGGAGTGCGGGGCCGGGATAGGCGAAGAAGTCTTCCCATTGCCGAAGGTCCTTGAGAATGGCAGCGACGCTGGAGCGTTTTGTTTCCGAGGCGGAAGTATTCTTTTCCACGGCCAAACCCCAGGCGCGCGCCGCGTTAAGCAGATTGCGCCAGCGGTCATGGCGCGCCTCAGCCACAGTAAAGAACTGATCGACAAGAAGATGCGGCGGGTTTATTGCTGTGCTCATAAATCCTTCTGTATTCCTTTTTGAATCGATGATTATCGAGTTTTTCATTTGCTCAGGCTTCTTATTTGCTCAGGGTTCTCATTTGCTCGAGCTCTTCATTTGCAGGAAGTTGTACTTAGCGCTGAGCTGAATGCGCGGCGCATTACCTGTGGTGTTGTCTTTGTTTACGCGCCAGCCATAGAGAAATTCAGTTCCCAAAGTGAGTTGCGCAATGGGGGTCCAAATAACGTTTACAGCGCTGTATTCGCTGCGATGAAATTGTGAATTGACCTGTGCTGCCGTGTTCTGGGCCTGGAGGAAGCCATAGACTAGAGAAGAGCGCAGTTTATCGAACCAG
>DASXJO010000093.1:0-1988 GCA_036497385.1 Candidatus Angelobacter sp.
GGGGCACGGATGTACCGGACGGGGGATCTGGGGAAGTGGAGAGAGGATGGGCAGATCGATTTCCTTGGGCGGAATGATTTGCAGGTGAAGGTGAGGGGATTCCGGATCGAGTTGGGAGAGATTGAGGCACGGCTGGTGGAACACGGAGGAGTGAAAGAAGCGGTAGTAGTGGCGCGGGAAGAGGCGGGAAGAGAGAAACAGCTGGTGGCGTATTACACGGTCAAGACCGAAGTAAGCGTTGGTAAGGGAGTAGGGGCTGGAGCTGGAGCAGCCGCAGCCGCCGTCGCCGTCGCAGGAGCGGAAGAGCTGAGTGCTTATCTAGCGGAGAAGCTGCCCGAGTATATGGTGCCGGCAGCGTATGTGAGGCTGGAGAAGCTGCCGCAGACTGCGAATGGAAAGCTGGATAGGAAGGCGTTGCCGGCGCCGGAAGGAGATGCGTACGGAGAACGGGTATATGAAGCTCCTGTAGGTGAGATAGAGACGGCAGTCGCCGGAATGTGGGCGGAAGTGTTGAAGGTAAAGCAGGTAGGACGGCAGGACAACTTCTTCACGCTGGGCGGGCATTCATTGCTGGCGGTGCGAGTGATAGCGCGGTTGCGGCAGGCGTTGGAAGTGGAAACGGGAATCAGCGACCTGTTTGCGCGTCCGGTGCTGCATGAATTTGTGCGTGGACTGGAGAGAGGGGCGCAGAGCCAGTTGCCGGCAATTATGCGTGTGGAGCATAGGGAACGGGCGAGGCTGTCGTTTGCGCAGCAGCGGTTGTGGTTCCTGGCGCAGATGGCGGGAGGGAGCGAAGCCTATCACATTGCATTGCGGGTGCAGTTGCGCGGCCGGTTGGATAAGGCGGCACTGAAGCAGGCACTGAATCGGCTGGTGGAGAGACATGAAGCGCTGCGCACGACGTTCGCAATGATAGATGGAGAGCCGCAACAACGAATCTCTGCGTTAGAGGAAAGCGATTTCCATCTGCTGGAACATGATTTGCGCCGGAGCCAGGATGCTAAGGGTGAGCAGGAGGGTTTGATTGCGGAGGAGGGGCGCACCAGTTTTGATCTGGAAGCAGGGCCGGTGATTCGCGGGCGGCTGATCCGGCAGGCGGAGGAAGACCATGCGCTGCTGATCACCATGCACCATATCGTGTCGGATGCGTGGTCGATGGGAGTGCTGTTCAACGAGTTGAGCGCACTGTACGGAGCTTTTGCGCGTGGAGAGAAAGACCCGTTGCCGGAGTTGCCGGTGCAGTATGCCGACTATGCGGAGTGGCAGCGGAGATGGATGGAAGGCGAAGTCCTGGCGCAGCAGGCGGAGTACTGGAAGCAGAACCTTAGGGGAGCGCCGGAAGTGCTGGAGTTGCCGGCGGACCATCCGCGTCCGGAACAGCAAAGTTATGCTGGGGCCCTGATGAGAGTGGGGTTGAATGAGCAGCTGACAGCAGGATTGAAAGAACTGAGTGCGCGTCATGGAACAACGCTGTACATGACCTTGCTGGCGGGCTGGATGGCATTGCTGTCGCGGCTGTCGGGACAGCAGGACGTGGTGGTGGGAACGCCGGTGGCCAATCGCGGGCACGTGGAGATTGAGAGGCTGATCGGTTTCTTTGTGAACACGCTGGTGATGCGCGTGGATGTATCGGGCAAGCCGACGGTGGGAGAAGTGCTGGAACGGGTGAAGCATCAAGCAATTGCCGCGCAGCAGCATCAGGACATTCCCTTCGAGCAGATCGTAGAGACGGTGCAACCGGTGCGCAGCCTGGCGCATAGTCCGTTGTTCCAGGTGCTGTTTGCGTGGCAGAATGCAGAGGAGGGCAAGCTGGAGCTGCCGGGCCTCAAGATCGAGCCTCTGAAATTGGGGTCCAACGGTGTCGCGAAGTTTGACATGTCGCTGTCATTACAACAATCAGGCGAGAGCATTGCGGGGATGGTGGAGTATGCGACCTCTCTCTATGAGCCGGGAACAGTGGAGCGCTATCTGGGCTATTACCGCAGGCT
>DASXJO010000094.1:0-2872 GCA_036497385.1 Candidatus Angelobacter sp.
GAAGGCCCCGGAGCGTCCGCCAGCGCTTGCAGAAGTTGCTGCGTTTCATCACCGGCGGCGGCCGGACGTGATTGAGCAAAGCTAGGCAAAGAGAAGAGCAGAAGCAGGGAAGCGCAGATTTTCATAGCGGGAGCATGGTACCAGACGCCATCGTGGAATCGAGCAGGAATGCAGCTAAAGAAATACGCATCCTGCATGATGGAGAGCTGCCGAGAGTGGCATAATAGCATCACTTTTCAGCCAAAAAGCGCGGGTGTTCGGGAGGTGACCTTTGGCAGACCACGCTCAAGCTGCTTTAACAACCGCTGCTGTTCAATCGCCGGAACCTGCGGCCATTCCTCAATCCGAATCGCCCGCTCCGGTGGAACATTGGGGCGTGGCTACCCGCATTGCTTTTCGGTTCTGTGTTGCTTACTTCACGCTCTTCAGCCTGAGCAACCAAATCCTTGGCGGGCTAATACAGATCCCCAAAGTGGATATCCCAGAACTGTCTTCGCGGTGGCCCCTGAAGCACATCACGTTTTGGACGGCCACCCATGTATTTCGCATAAAGCATGAGCTTGTTTACACCGGCAGCGGCAGCGGTGACAAGACATTCGACTGGGTGCTTGCTTTCTGCCTGCTGGTGATTGCCGCGGTGGTCACACTCGTCTGGTCGATTCTGGATCGCCAGCGCGCCAACTACGTGACTTTCCACAAGTGGTTCCGGCTCGCGTTGCGCTTCGTGCTGGCTTCAGAGATGTTTCTTTACGGCCTTGCCAAGGTGATTCCCCTGCAGATGCCGTTCCCTTATCTCACGCGCCTGCTGGAGCCTTACGGCAATTTTTCACCCATGGCAGTGCTCTGGTCGTCTATTGGCGCTTCCACTTCGTATGAAATCTTTGCCGGTTGCGCGGAAACAGTGGGTGGCCTTCTTCTCCTGACCCCCAGAACCACAACTCTGGGCGCTCTGGTCTGCCTCGCGGACATGATTCAGGTCTTCATGCTGAATATGACCTATGACGTGCCGGTAAAGCTCTTCTCCTTTCATCTGATTCTGTTTTCTCTCTTCCTGCTGGCCCCCGATGCGCGCAGGCTCTTCAAGTTCTTCTTCACTGATCGCGCGATCATGCCCGCCCGGCAAGCACCCTTGTTTCGTTCCCTGCGCGCGAACCGGATAGCTGTATTGCTCCAGGTTGTGTTCGGCTTTTATCTGCTTGGAATGGGCATTTACTCAGGCATTCAAGGATGGCGCACGTATGGCGGCGGGCGCCCCAAGTCCGCGCTTTATGGCATCTGGAATGTCGATGAGATGTCCATTGACGGCCAGCCACGCTCTCCGTTGTTTACTGACAAAGACCGCTGGCGCCGCGTGATTTTTGATTTCCCCGCCTTCACGTCATTCCAGCGGCCGGATGACACATTTACCGGATACGGATCAGCCATCAATGAAAAAGAACATACGATTGGCTTGACCAAACCTGCGGACAAGAATTGGAAAGCCGCCCTAACCTACACTCGTCCTGCCCCCGACCAGCTTGTTCTGGCTGGCTCCATGGATGGCCATCAGGTTGAAATGAAATTGAAGCTCATGGATCGCGATAAGTTCAACCTGGTCAATCGCGGTTTCCACTGGATCAATGAATATCCATTCCAGCGTTGACATCGGTTGAATCGAGGATGGGATCCGCTGGCGGTCAAAACACCTTCTCCGAATCCAGCAGGATCGTCACCGGCCCGCTGTTCACCAGTTCGACTTCCATCATGGCCTGAAACTGTCCGGTCTCGCAGCGCACGCCGGCCGCCCGCACTTTGTCGACAAAATACTCATAAAGACGCTTGGCCTCTTCTGGCCTTGCCGCTGCGTCAAACGACGGACGCTTGCCCCGCCGCACATCACCATAGAGCGTAAATTGTGAAACCACCAGCACCGCGCCGCCGGAATCCTGTATGGAAAGATTCATCTTCTCTTCAGCATCCTCAAAAATCCGCAGGCCGATGACCTTTTCCACCAGATAGTCCGCCGCAGTTTCATTATCGGCCTTGCTTATGCCCAGGAGCACCAGCAAGCCCGCGCCGATCTCGCCGACCACGTTGCCCACCACGGTTACGCGGCAGCGGCTTACTCTTTGGACTACGGCACGCATGGGAATAAATGTAGCAGAGAGCAATCAGCAATCAGCATTCAGCAATCAGCACTCAGCCAAAGAAACTCGCAATTAGCAACTGGCAATTGGCCAAAAAGACCAGCCACGAATTAATACGAAACACGCGAATCATTTCATTGAGTTCTTGATTCGTGTTCATTCGCGGAATCGCGGCTAGTTCTTCTTGATCTGCGGTCATCAGCGGAAATCTGCGGCGATATTCTTCTGCCGGCTGCTGAGCGCTTCCCGTGGGACGAAATGCACAATCTACTTGCTGATTGCGAATTACCAGCTGCTCCCATAAAATCGCGGGTTCGTTCAACCCTTCCTTCGGAGTTCAACCAATATGCTGCATCGCCTTCATCTGTATCGCGTGATGCTGCTGTCATTGTGTTGGGTGCTGAGCAGTTTTGCCCTTGCGCAGCAGCCCCAGAACACGCAGCAGCCTTCGTCTTTTCAAAACCCAGCGGCATCGCAAAATCCTGCTAGTCCGGAGCAAGCCACGCCCGGAACTGAATCCAAAGCCAACGCAGTCACAGACAATGAGACGCCCAACAAAAAGCCTGCGCCGGAAACGCCCGCTATCCATAACGACGTGGTCATTAAAGGCGGGACCATTCTCACGGTGACGCATGGCAAGATTGAAAACGGCAGCATCTATATCCATAACGGAAAGATCGCCGCCGTGGGGCAGAGCGTGAATGCGCCGGCCGGGGCCACCGTGATTGATGCCAGCGGAAAGTTCG
>DASXJO010000095.1:0-2535 GCA_036497385.1 Candidatus Angelobacter sp.
TTAAAGCGAGAAATTACCGTCGCGCAATGACGGCTCGTAGTATCGTTATCTATCCGCCATGACAACACCAAAGCTTGATGATCTAGATGCCGTGCGCCAAATAGTAGAAGCAGTGAAGGACTTTCGGCCTGAAGAACAACAGCGCATCTTTCGCTGGGCGTCCGAGAAACTCAATCTTCCACTCGGGGTTTCCGGTCCGATCGGTACGTCACCTGGATTGTCAGCCGCTCAGGCTTCATCACCATCTCCTGCCGCTGCTTTAAACGCGACAACTTCAGTTCCCGACATAAAGACCTTCATGAGCCTGAAAAAGCCGAAAAGCGATGTACAGTTTGCGGCTGCGACCGCATACTACCATCGGTTTGAGGCTGCGCCGGCTGAGCGCAAGGATGCAATCACCAAGGACGACCTTCAAGAAGCGGCTAGGAAGGCAAGCCGGGAGCGATTCGCCGACCCGAGGAATACCCTCAATAATGCGCACAGGCTGGGTTTGCTTGATAAGGGTTCGGAAAAGGCGACTTTTGTCATCAATTCCGTGGGTGAGAATCTGAGGATGTCCCGGCCATAGTTGAAAGTTGAGCGGCGGTTCAGCCTGATTCTGAAAGAATCGGGTTGCCAAACCTTGAAGGGAGAACCGCCGTGAAGAAAACCTACCACACGATACGCAGGCAAGGGAAAGTCAACGAACAGGAACTGGCCACGTTCCTCACCAAAAACGGGCAAGGGCTGCTGCCCATGGTGGATCTGATTGAGCAGAGCCGGATGGCCTGCGATCAACTCATCGATGTCACCGGACGAGCTGTCCTTCAGGCCGTGTTGCAACTGTCGGCCGCGCAAGTAGCGGGAGGTCCTCAACAGCAAGGCAAACGTCGATCGTCGAGCGTGGTCTTCTATGGCCGGCAAGCGGGCCAGGTGATGCTCAGCGACCGCAAGCTTCAGGTGGAACGGCCACGATTGCGCACCAAGGGCCGAGGCCGAACCAAAGAAGTCGGGATTCCGGCCTACACTGCCATGCAGGACCAGTCGCCGTTGGGTGAGCACATGCTGGACACCTTGTTGCACGGCGTTTCCACGCGCAACTATAAGGAAGTGATTCCTCAGATGGCCGAGACCGTGGGAGTGTCGAAGTCCAGCGTGAGCCGACAGGCGATCGAGGCCTCGGAGGCGGAGTTGGAAGCACTGCTCAACCGCCGCTTCGACGACTTGAAACTGCTCATCATCTATATGGATGGGGTGGTATTCGGCGAACATACGATGATCGGCGCGGTGGGCGTGGATGCAGAAGGCCGCAAGCACGTGTTGGGCATCCGCGAGGGAGCCACGGAGAACGCCACCGTGGTCATGGAGTTATTACAGGACATCGTGGCGCGGGGCGTCGATCCGAAACAGAAACGCTTATTCATCATCGATGGCTCGAAGTCTCTGCGGGCCGCCATCAACGCAGTCTTTGGCGCCGATCAGCCCGTCCAGCGCTGCCGCGCGCATAAGTTGCGCAACGTGCTCGATCACCTTCCCGAGGAACAGAAGGATCAGGTGAAGAGTCTGATGCAGGCGGCCTGGAAGATGGAAGCCAAGGCGGGCATGGCGCGCATTCGCAAACTGGCCGAGTGGCTGGATCGAGAGTATCCCTCGGCGGCAGCCAGCTTGCTGGAAGGGCTGGAGGAATGCTTCACCATCAACCGACTGGGTGTGCCGCCCTCATTGCAGCGCTGCCTAGCGACGACCAACATCATTGAGAGCCCGCACGCCGGAGTGCGCATTCGAACCCGCCGCGTCACCAACTGGCAAAATGGCTCGATGGTGAGGCGTTGGATGGCATCAGCCTTTTTGAGAACGGAGAAGAACTTCCGCAGGATCATGGGCTATCGCGAACTCTGGACTCTGGAAGCGATTCTTAGCCAGTCCGAGTGCGTCACTCAACAGGCAGTGGCGTAGTAACATCAACCCAACCGCCGTTGCCAACTTTCAACTGCGCGCGGGACATCCTCCTGCACGATGCAAGCGAACAACAGTCTCCGGCTGGACGAGGATCAACGCGTGCCTCCATTCCGGCCAGAACCGCCGCAAGATCACCCAGAACAGCTTGTCGGAGATGGAGACCTGCGGGCGAGGATGCCGCTGCTTCAAACCTAAAAGTTGCTGGCGGAGAGCCAAGTTCTCAAGCAGCAAGTCGCGGCGAGAGCGAAAGACACGAATAAAGAGGACCGCCAGAGATCTCGGCAGGCACAGCATGAAGTCAGTATCATACGGGCACACACGAAGTCCGGCGGATCTGCCAACTCTCTGATTTGAATTCCGATCGCAATTTTGGCGAACCACAGCGTACATTTGATGATTCGTCGAACTCCATTCGGCCTAATCGACTTTGTCAGTAACGGATGAATTTCCCTTGGAGCCAAGAGGCAGATTTACAAGCCGTCTGCCGAATATCTTGTTATCCACCGAATATGCTCCCGGGCCGAGAACGCCAAGCGCAAAACTGACAACAATCGCCGCAATCAAGTGGAATAGATCGACATTGTCTCCCGCACAAAT
>DASXJO010000096.1:0-11326 GCA_036497385.1 Candidatus Angelobacter sp.
TGGCCGCGAGGGCGCACGCTCACATTGGCATCGCAGCGTAGCGACCCTTCTTCCATGTTGCAATCGCTCACGCCCGTGTACAGGATGATCTCTTTTAGCAATGTCAGGTATTCAAACGCTTCATCCGCGGATCGCATGTCAGGCTCGCTCACAATCTCCACCAGCGGCGTTCCGCTACGGTTCAGGTCAATCGACGTATAAAGGCTGGAATCGACCAAGCCGTCATGGATGCTCTTGCCCGCGTCCTCTTCCATGTGCAGGCGCGTAATTCCGATTTTCTTGCTGCCGCCGTCTGTCCCAGTGATTTCGATATACCCATCCTTGGCCAGCGGTTTATCAAACTGCGAAATCTGGTACCCCTTGGGCAGGTCAGGATAAAAATAGTTCTTGCGGGCAAAGATTGAAGTCTCTCGTACGTCGCAATTTAGGGCCTGTGAGGCCAGCACCGCAAACTCCAGCGCCCGTTTATTGAGCACCGGCAGCGCTCCCGGCAATCCCAGGCATACTGGGCAAACATTTGTGTTGGGCGGAGCGCCAAACTGAGTGGAGCAGCCACAGAAGATCTTTGTCCGCGTGAGCAGTTGGACGTGCACTTCCAGCCCGATCACCGGCTCATATTTACCCCGCAATGCCGAAGAAGCCTTGGGGTTAGCAGGTTTTGAGCTCACGGACATGGAAAGATTATAGGGCCAACCGAGCGCCTTATTTGGGAGCAGGAGTCTCGCTGGCTGCCTTGTCCATGGGAATATCAAAGTAGAACAGCTCTTTGGTGCCCGCCTTGATGCCGGAGATATACAAATGCGCGCCCGGCTGCGGCGGATCACCCTGCATGTCGAAGAACAGATAGCCGGCGTGGGTGGAATGCGGCGTTACCGGAACAGGAGCAAACTGTGCCGACTCATACTCTTCCTGCGTGTCTTTGCTGATAGCCTCTTTTTTCTTGCCCACCGGAAATGGCAAATGCATGCCGGGATGGCTCTTGTCCGCGCGGTTGGGCCTGACAAATTTACGGTAGATATCCTCATTCGAGGCGGGCTGCAGCTTGTCACGGCCCGCCGTGATGTACTCGACCTTCAGGTCCTGAAGCATTAGCGTCTGGTCACTGTCATTGGAAATGAGCAGGCGCACCGGAAGAAGGCCATGCTCCCAGTAATTCTGTTTGAATACGCTGGACATTTTCTGCGCGTCCACCGGATCGGCGGCAATGGTCACCTTTTCGTCATTATGCGCCTCATGCAAGGGATACGTATTGGCATGGTTCGCAGGCGGAGGATTGAAATGCTTCTCGCTGAAAAGCAGGGTCGTGAGCAATAGAACGCAACCGGCGATGCGAGCGGTTTTCACAGCCCAATTATATCCAGCCACGGGTAAGGTTTGCACAACCGCGCGCTTTCCATAGAATGTCCAAAGTCATTCAATGTATGTTTTCTACAGTTTGCTTCTGGCCTGCGCGGCGATGCTCTCGCTGCCATGGTGGGTCATTCAGATGCTCCGCCTGGGCAAATATCGCTCCGGACTGGCAGAGCGCCTTGGCTTTGTACCTGCGCGATTGAATGATGCCGAGCCTGGCTCCATCTGGGTGCATGCCGTTTCTGTGGGCGAAGTGCTGGCCGTGAGCCAGTTAATCGATGACCTGCAGCGGCAACATCCGGACCGGCAGATTTTTGTTTCCACCACCACCGCCACAGGCCAGGCTTTGGCACGCCAGCGCTTTGGCGAGAATCGCGTGTTCTTTATGCCGCTCGACTTTGGCTTTGCCGTCCGGCGATATCTCAACGCGCTCAAGCCGCAGCTGATTGTGATCGCCGAAACCGAGTTCTGGCCCAACCTGCTCCACCTTGCACGCAAGCGGCAATCCTCGGTGGCAATCGTGAATGCGCGCATCTCTGACCGATCATTCCCGCGTTACAAGCACTTCAAATGGTTCTTTGGACGCGTGCTGTCAGGAGTCGATCTGTTCCTGGCGCAGACAGCAGCAGACGCCGAGCGGCTGCGCGAAATCGGCGCGCCGACGGAACGCTTGCGAGTCAGCGGCAATTTGAAATTTGATATCCGCCCCAATGCGCAGCCTGCATTGGTGAATGGCCTCCGCGCTGCCATCAATAAAGGATCACCTGTGATCGTGTGCGGCAGCACGGCGGAAGGCGAAGAAGAGCCGGTGTTGGCGGCATTCAAAGCTGTCCAGCAGACGTTCCCGCAGGCCGTTATGATCCTGGCTCCCCGGCATCCTGAGCGGTTTGAAAAAGTGGCGGCTTTGATTGCAGCAGAAGGATTTGATCTCCAGCGCCGCAGCCAGTGGCGACCGCAGCAGCAAATTCGTAGCGGCATCTTTCTCCTGGATAGCGTTGGCGAACTCGCCTGTATTTACGAGCTGGCAGATATAGCTTTCGTAGGCGGCAGCCTGGTTCCGACCGGCGGCCACAATATCCTGGAGCCTGCGCAATACGGCGCTGCCATTCTGGTGGGGCCGCATACATTTAATTTCCGTGAGATCGTCAGCCTTTTTCAGCACGGTACTGCGGAACAGGGCAGCGCGGTAAAGATCGTGACGGCTGAAACTCTTGGATCAGAGTTTCTCTCATTGCTGCGCCATCCAGAAGAACGACAGCGCATGGGGCGCACGGCGAAAGATTTATTTGTGAAACACGCGGGCGCCACGCGCCGCACTGTGACAGCGCTTGCTCCGCTTTTGCCGCAGCAGGAGCGTGCGCGATGAATCCCCTTTCCGCCATCTTTGGTGTTGGCGTAGCCGTGCGAAATGCCTTGTATGATCGCCGGGTTTTTCAAGTGAAGAAGCTGGCACGGCCGGTGGTGAGCATCGGGAATATTTCGGTCGGCGGCAGCGGTAAGACGCCATTCGTGATCGCGCTGGGCGAGTTGCTGGCCGAGCGCGGAATCTCTTTCGATGTTCTCTCGCGCGGTTACGGTCGCACATCTACCGAAGTCGCAGTTGTCGATCCTGACGGCTCGCCCGCCCAATTTGGCGATGAACCTCTTCTGATGGCGCGCAAGCTGCAAGCTCCAGTGATAGTTGGGGCTGATCGATATCAGGCCGGCCTTCTGGCCGAGCAGAAATTTTCCAGCAAGCTTCACCTGCTGGATGATGGTTTTCAACATCGCCGCCTGCACCGCGACTTTGATATCGTCCTGCTGCCCGAGGAAGATCAGAGAGGCTCTTTGCTGCCTACAGGTCGTTTGCGCGAGCCGATGACTGCATTAAGCCGCGCGGATGCCGTTGTTCTGATTGGCGATCAGGAAAAACCACCGGGACCCAAAAGCATTTGGCATGCTCGACGAGTGATTGAACTTCCAGCCGCTGCGGGAAGAACAGTCGTTTTTTCCGGGATTGCGCGCCCCCGCCAGTTCATTGAAGGCTTGAAATCCTCACAATTGGAAATCGCCGGCACAATTGCTTTCCGCGATCATCATCGCTACCAACAGCGCGACATTGACCGTCTGCTCGCTTTAAGGAAGCAAACCAATGCAGATAGTTTCATCACCACGGAAAAAGACCTGATCAATCTGGGGACGCTCTCTTCGCAACTCTTCCCGCTTATGTCGGGCGGGCTTCGGATGGAGCTCGAATCGCCTCAGCAGGCGGTAATGGAGATCATAAAGACCATCGAACAGCGCTCGGGCCACCAGATTCAGCCTCCGGCATGAGAAAATCGTGAGTCCATGCAAAAAGCGCAGAAACCGGCCGACCGCTTCGTTAAAATCATCGAGCAGTTTTCCAAGCTCAGCATCACTGTGCTGGGTGATCTGATTGCCGACGAGTTTATCTATGGCGAGATCTCACGGGTCTCACGGGAAGCGCCGGTGCTCATCCTGCGCCATCGTGATCGCACGGTGGTGCCCGGCGGGGCCGGCAATGCCATTTACAATCTTGCCGATCTTGGGGTCACGGTCCTGCCCGTGGGCGTGATTGGCGACGACGAACCGGGCCGAATGCTGCTGCATGCATTCCGCCAAAAACATATTTCTGTAAGTGGCATTCGCAGGATCAAAGGCCGTGGCACCGTTACCAAGACGCGCGTCCTGGCCGGGACCACCCACTCGCCCCGGCAGCAGGTTATCCGCGTGGACCGTGAACCAGAAATCCCGCTGGACCGTGCGACTATTCGCGATATCACGTTTCAGGCGCGCGGCTATGTGCGCGCTTCAGACGCGTTGCTGATCTCCGACTATGGTTACGGAGCGGCCACGCCGGAAATTTTCGATAATATTCGCTCACGCGCCTCTCTCAATGGCTTCCCCGTAACGCTCGACTCACGCTACCGAACGCTGGCTTATAGCGGCGTTACGGCTGCCACGCCGAACGAGTCAGAGTTGGAAGAGCTTCTGGGCACACGCATCGGCAATGACAATGCGCGCCTGTTCGCCACCGGCAAAGCCGTAATGCAGAAGATGAAATTGCAATCCCTGCTGGTAACGCGCGGCAAGGATGGCATGGTGGTCTTCTCCCGAGGCAACAACCCGGTTCCAATCCCAATTTATGGTTCTGACGAAGTGGCTGACGTCACCGGGGCCGGAGACACCGTAATTGCCACCTATACAGCCGCGATCGCCGCCGGAGCCGATTCGGAATCAGCCGCGCGCTTGGCGAATTATGCCGGTGGCATCGTGGTGATGAAACGCGGCACTGCCACCGTAACTCGCGCTGAACTGCTGCGCGCGGTAATGGAGGGATAACTGGCCGAGACCGCACAAAAAGTATTTTCAGCCACTGAACTCGCAGAGCAGGTGCGGCACTGGCGATCGGCTGGAGACAAGATCATCCTGACCAATGGATGTTTTGATCTTCTTCACGTGGGACATGTCCGTTATTTGCGCGCGGCCAAGCAGTTGGGCGGCAAATTGATTGTGGCCGTGAATTCTGATGCCAGCACGCGGACTTTGAAAGGCGAAGGGCGGCCTCGCGTTCTCGGCAATGAGCGCGTGGAAATTCTGGCGGCGCTCAGTGACGTTGACGCGGTCACGCTTTTTGATGCGCCGGATGTCACGGAGCTTATACGTTTGTTGCGGCCGGACATTCACGCCAAAGGCACTGATTATACTGAGGAAAATGTGCCGGAACGGGACGTTGTGATTGCCTGCGGCGGAAGTGTTGCCATTGTGGGCGATCCCAAAGACCACTCCACCACTGATCTGCTAAAAAACGATTTGCTGAAAAATGATCTGCTGAAAGATGAAGGGCCGAGGCGGGAATGGCGAAAATCCTGATTGTCCGGCTGGGAGCCATGGGAGACGTTCTGCATGCCTTGCCGGCAGCAACCGCAATCCGTGCCGCCCTTCCCAACGCCACAATAGGCTGGCTGGTGGAGGAGCGCTGGTCTGAGTTGCTTACCGCTCAGGGCAGAAAAGCCAGCCCGCACGGCGTTAGCCCGCAGAAGCCGGTGGTCAACAACATTCACACGCTCGATACGCGCCGATGGCGAGAGCATTTTTTTCGTCCTTCTGCCACAACAGAAATTGTCGGCGCACTTAAGCGCGTAAAAAAAATCGATTATGACTTTGCCTTGGATTTTCAGGGCGCCATTAAGTCCGGAGTTTTTGCCAAGCTGGGCGGCGCAAAGGTCCTGGCAGGATATGCCGATCCTCGCGAGTCTTCGACGCGTTTTTTTTATCGGAAAATGATTGCCCGCCGGGGCGAGCACGTCATCGAACAAAACGTTGCACTGGCCAGTGAGGCCCTTCAGCCACTGCTTGGAACTCGGGGCTTGAAACCGCTGGCTCCGGAACTCCCTGTTGATCCCACGGCTGAAGCATGGGCAGATTCTGAAATCAGTCGGCTGGGCATAGCCAGCTATGCAATTGTGAATCCCGGCGCAGGCTGGGGCGCAAAGCAATGGCCAGCGGAGCGATTCGGCCAGGTCGCAAAGGCACTCGCGGCCCACAACATCAAAACGCTGGTCAACGCCTCCGCGGAGGAAAGTGAACTCGCCCAAGCGGTAGTAAGGGCCAGCGGCGGGAATGCATTTGAGCTGCGATGCACTATTGGGCAGTTGATTGCGCTTACACGTCGCGCCCGTATCCTGGTGGGGGGGGATACCGGTCCGCTGCACCTGGCGGCTGCGCTGGAAATTCCCGTCGTGGGATTGTATGGACCTACCGACCCGGGGCGCACTGGTCCGTATGGCGCCAAGGTGATTGCGCTACGGCATCCTGAGAGCGAGACGACCTTCTCTCACCATCGAGAAGCTGAAGCCGGATTGCTGAAGATTTCTGCCGACGAAGTGATTGCCGCCGCTCGCCACCTGTTGGGGGGCGGCCATGCCTAGCTGGTCGCGTATTGCTACCCGATCACGTGTGCCTCTCGGCTTTATTTTTGCGGCCGCGTATTTCTGGTTTGCCCATCCTACGTGGATTTCACTGGGCGCAGGTTTCGCCGTCGCAAGCTTGGGCGTTCTCATCCGTGCTCTTGCTTCAGGACACATACGCAAGAACGCGGAGCTTGCAACTACCGGCCCTTACGCTTACACGCGCAACCCGCTTTATCTTGGTTCCGTCATCATTGCCGCAGGGTTCATTATTGCGGCGCGTAATCTCTGGATTGGGATTGGCGCGTTGGCCATGTTCGCTTTCATCTATCTGCCGGTGATTACGGCAGAAGAAAAATATCTGCGATCTGCATTTCCGGGCTACGAGCGGTACTCCAAGGAAGTTCCGCGGTTTCTGCCGCGCGTAACACCGTACCGGGCAGAAGCTGAAGTAGATGAGGCCTCGCTACATTTTTCTTCAGCGCTTTATATCCGACATCGCGAGTACAATGCCGCCCTTGGCGCTGTCCTGATGCTTGGCGCTCTTCTCCTGAAAATGCTGGTAAAACATTGATCCGATTTGGTGACCGTGAACTCTGCTTTTTATCTGCTGCGTATCGAAGAAAGTAATTCCCGATCCACTTTAGCGCCACCAATTGTTGAACGGTACGTGTGAGAGCCGCTTTTCTGCAATAATAGCTCTGATAGCTTTAAAGACTCGTAGGGGGAGCATGAGCACGCATCCGAAATCTGATCCGGAACTGGTGGAAGTATTTGACACAATGCAGGAATCGGAGGCCATGGTAGTCCAGGGGCTGTTGACCTCTGCCGGTATTGAGTCGATTCTTGCCAACCTGGAGGCGCCGCAGGATGTCCTTCCGGGTGTGGGCGGCATTTCCGTTCGCGTAAATGCAGCGCAGGAAGAGGAGGCGCGGCAGCTGATAGACGATTATCGGAACAATCCCGCGTCGGAAGATGATTCCTTACCGCTGGATGATGATAGAGCTCAAAGCTAGGCCATTCCATTGTGAGCAAGCCAGCTAAAGCTCACAATGTGCCCTCGTCATTCAAGTTATGGGTTGCGCCTGCGCTTGGGCCATCCAACCAAAATAAAATACCCCTCTCTGGGTGGCCGCCCGGAGGCAATGGTGGAATGTGCGCATCCTGATCATTGAAGATGAACCTAAGATTGCCCGCAGCCTGTCTGAAGGCTTTGAAGCGGAGCATTTCGCCGTGGACCTGGCGGAAGACGGCGAAAAGGGCCTGGAACTGGCAACTTCTCAGATCCGCTACGACGGCATTATTCTGGATTGGAATCTGCCTCGCATGGATGGCCTTTCTCTGCTGAGAAAATTGCGGCAGGCCGGATACACCACGCGCGTTTTGATCTTAAGCGGACGCCGCGAAGTTGCTGATCGTGTGGCCGGGCTGCAAGCAGGAGCTGACGACTATCTGATTAAGCCGTTTTCTTTTCAGGAATTGCTGGCGCGGATGCAGACGCTCTTACGGCGCGCACAGGAGACGTCTGAGCTCCTCAAAGTTGGCGACTTGGTGCTTGATCCGCAACGCCACATGGTGGAACGCGCCGGGAAACCCATTAAGCTCAGCCAGCGGGAATACGCGCTGCTTGAGTACCTGATGCGCAATGTTGGACGGACAGTGACGCGAACCATGGTGGTGGAGCACGTTTGGAATTTATGGTTTGACGGGCTCACCAGCGTAGTGGATGTTTACATCAGTTATCTGCGCGCCAAGATCGATCGCGATTTTTCCACGCCGCTGATTCATACCGTGCGAGGGGTTGGCTTCATGCTTTCCGAAGAGCCCAAGCCGGAGAAAAAAGAAAACTAAAACGGTCCAAAAGCTTTTATTGCGGTTGAACGCTCGCTTCCACGCGCTTTCCATCCAGCAGAAATGTTATTGCGCCCTGCAGGTCTGTGCGGTAGGTGCGGACCTCCGCCGCTTGTAGTCGGTCCAGCACTACTTTTCGCGGATGCCCGAACGGGTTTTGAAATCCTGCAGAGATCACGGCAAAATGCGGATGAACAGCGGCCAGCAATTCCGGAGTTGTGGAAGTGGCGCTGCCATGATGCGCGACTTTCAACAGGTCAGCGCCTGGCGATTCTGTGGCCACAAATCGTTCCATATTTCTTTCCAGATCGCCGGCCAGCAATGCCCGTGTCTCGCCATAACCGATCAGTAAGGCCAATGAATCGTCGTTTGCACGTTTCAGTTTAGGTTGCCAATCCGACGGCGGCGAGAGCACGCGGATGTGGGTCCCGGCCCAATCCACCTCGTCGCCCGCCACGTGCCTGCGGATAACAACGTGATTCTCATTTGCCACTTGGTAAAGATGCAGCAGCGCCGGACTTTCAGGATTAATTCCAACCCATAATTCTGATGGATGAAAGTTTTCAATGATGCGCGGCAAGCCGCCGATGTGGTCACCGTGCGCATGCGTTAGCACAACCATGTCAAGGTGGCCCAGTCCTCGGGACCAAAGATAGGGCGCAACCACATCTTCGCCAAAATCGAATTCACTGCGCACCGGACCGATGCTGCCACCACCATCGATCAGCATGGTTCGACCCTCGGGCGAGACCACCAGCAGGGAATCCCCCTGGCCCACGTCGATGGCCGTGATCTCCAGTTCGCCGCCCTTAACGTGAGGTGCAGCATGGTAAACAGAGACAATCCCTGCGGAGAGAAATAACGCGGCCAATCCGGCAGTCGCGATCATGCGTTGCCTTCGTACGCCGAGGAAAGCCAGCAGAACTCCCGCCACGGCCAGCAGCGCGAGGAGAAGGGTAGGATCAGGGACGCGCCACTGCGCGACGTGAAAATGCGAGAGGAAATGAAGGCAGCCCAAAGTCCAGTGCAGTGAACCGGCGGCAAATGTGGCAGCAAGCCGTGCAAATGGCAAGGAAATATAACTCAAGATAATCGCGCCGACGCCGGCATTGAGCATCAATCCTGCCAGCGGTAGGACCAAAATATTGGCGGGAACCCCCAAGATGGCAGCGCGATGAAAATAGGCCCGCATTGGCAAAACCAGCACTGCCTGGGTGATCGCGGATACGACGAGCAACTCGAATAATGCCAGTATTGCGCCCGAAGCGCCAGTCACAATGAACTGTGCCACACGCTTCCCAACGAATTGCTGCAACCTGCCAGTTACCAGGCGCAAATCGAGGCGGAACTGCGCAAGCTTTGGCTCAAGGCCAAGATCGTAGCCAGTGGTATCAAGGTGCTTTAGGGCGGAACGGTAAGGGGCGGAAGTCCTTTCCAGCACAGGCAGGCTGATACCGGTAATGGCCAGAAGGGCCAGAAATGTTAACTGAAAGCCGGGTTCGAACAGCGCAGCAGCAGGAGAGAGAGTTAGCACTGCCAGCGCCGCAAAGCCGGTAGCATTCAGGGCGCTGCGGTCGCGATAGAGAAGACGCGCCACCAGAAATACAGAGAGCATGAGCACCGCTCGCATGATCGGCACGCCCAGGCCGGCAATGTAAGCATAGAAAATGGAAAGCACGATGGTGAGCAGCGAGGCCGGCCATTGCGGAAGCCGGAGCCGCCGCGCCAGCCAGAAGAGCGCGAACGCAAGCAAGGCCACATTCATGCCTGAAACCACCAGCAGGTGATAGACACCGGTCTGCTGGAATTCTTCACGCACATCGCGCAGAAGTAGTGAATCGTCACCCATGATCATGGCGGCAAAAATGGCAGCATCCTCTTTGCTCCAGAAGCCGCTCTGGTGAATATGTTGCAGGATGCTGTTGCGAATGCGGCTGCGCCAGAATCCAAGCCGGCTGCCCGAGGTCCCTGGTAGGACTTCCATATCTTCTGACTTCACCGATGCGAGAGTGCTGATGCCCAGGCCGTGCAGGTAGCCTTCGTAATCGAATGCGCCTGAGTTGCGAAAATTGCGAGGCAGGCGCAATTTTGCCGTGAGCCGGACTCGCGCGCCGTAAGCCATATGCGGAATTGCAGGCGCATTGTCGTCCTGCGTTTCCTCTGCCGCATCGCGAGAAAAAACTGTAGCCCGGATTCCAATCGGCTGAACGAACTTCTGACCATTCAGTTCGATAGTTTCAGTCTGCAGATCAAAGCGCTCGCGTGGGCCTCCGGCCGCCAGCAACGCGCCGTCATTGGTAACATGGCCGACAATTTCTACATCTTTTACGTTGAGAAACTCTGGCGGCGGTGCAATGAGGAGAGGAGACGGTGTCGCAACTCGGGCGAACGCTCCGGCACATACCAGCGCCAGCAAGGCCGCAGCCTGGGCTGACCGCAAACTCCCGATCGCCACCGCAAGAATCGTGCAAAGAGCCAGGGAGGCTGCTGCCCATCCGCAACGGGCGGAAGACAGCTGCCAATGTGTCGACACCCAGATTCCGCATGCGAATGCTGCGGCGGCCAGAGCGAGAGGAGCGCGGGGTTGGGCTTTCATCGGCAGGCGCTAAAGTTTGCCGAAAGACTATAAACCAGAGATCGATAATGACAAAATATTCTGAAAAGGAAAAGAAGAGGGTTTTACCCGCGGGCCAGCCGCACAACGCTTTCAATGTGAAAAGTCTGAGGAAAGAGATCGACCATGTGGACCTCTTCCACATGATAGCCAGTCTCAAGGAACAGGCGGGTATCGCGTGCCAGCGTTGCCGGATCGCAGGAGACATAAACGATTCTCTTTACCCGCAGGGCTGCCAGCAGCTGCGTCGTCTTTGCACCCAGACCTGCGCGCGGCGGATCCACGACAACCAATTCAGGCTGCATGTTGAGGCAGCGCGGCAGGAAGCCTTCCACAGGGCTCAACACCGGGACAATATTCTTAACGGCATTTGCCTGGAGGTCGGCGGCAGAAGCGGGCGCTGATTCGACGGCAAAAACCTGATCGAAACGTTTTGATAGGTGTCCCGCAAACAGGCCGACTCCGGCAAAAAGGTCCAGCGCGATCTTTCCATGAAAATCGCCCACTACGGTCTGCACCAACTCCTTCACCATGTAGCGGTTGACCTGGAAGAATGATCCGGCGCTCACGCGAAAAGCTTTCTCTCCCACCTGATATGGCA
>DASXJO010000097.1:0-2356 GCA_036497385.1 Candidatus Angelobacter sp.
CGATTGTCGCCCTGGAGGACGAGCGACTTGCCATCTTTCTGCGCCAGCAGTCCGTGGCCTGTGCGGAAGTACCAGCAACGCGGACGCTGACAAAGATTTCCGCCGATAGTAGCCACATTGCGAATCTGCGGACTCGCGGCGTCGCCGGCTGCGGCAGCCAACATGGGAAAATTATGCTGCGCTGTGGAAGCCGCGCTGATTCTATCCAGCGTGGCGAGTGCGCCCAGGTGCAGCGCGCCTTGCTCCGTGCTGATGGCATGCAGCCCCGCCACGGTCTTGATGTTCACCAGCCGCTTGGGCGTGGTGATTTCATCTTTCATCAAGGAGAGCAGGTCACTGCCGCCGGCCAGGATTTCAACTTCCCCCCAGCTTTTGCCGAGCAGCGCGGAAACCTGATCTACGGCAGTGGGAGAGGCGTAATCAAACGGTCGCATTGCTGCCTCCTTGTGGGTTGAGCGCGTTCACTACGCGGTCAGGCGTGATGGGCAGGAACGGAACGCGGACCCCAATGGCATTGGCTACAGCATTGCCAATCGCGGCCATGGGGCCGACGGTCGGAGGTTCGCCAAGGCCAATCGGGCCGCGTTCGTCATAGCCCTTGCCCGTCATCATATGGACCACCAGCTCACCGACATCTCCGATGCCGGCGAGCCGATAGAAATCCATATTGGGGTTGAGCATTTGGCCAAGATTTTTATCCATGATTTTTTCTTCGTAGAGAGTGGTGGCGATGCCCATGATCATTGCACCGTAAACCTGGCTCTCAGCGGTCTTCATGCTGACGACCAGGCCGCAATCCTGCACGCAGACCATCTTGTTCATTTTTACGATGCCGGTTTCCGTATCGACAGAGACGTCAGCCATTACCGCACCGCCAACGCCGCTGGAAATCAGATCGCCCGGACCAGGATTTTTGCCCAGCGCTTGAATGGGCTGCGTGCCCAAACGGGCGCAGGCATCTTTCCAACTCATGCTGCGTGAAGGCGCTGATTTTACGCGGATGCTTCCGCCAACCGCTTCCAAATCTTCCGGCTTGGCATTTAGCGCGGAGGCGACTTTAACGAAAAGCTGATCGCGGGCGTCAATGGCTGCGCGGCGCGTGGATGAGCTGACGCCGCCAATCGTGGTGCTGCCGCCCGATCCGCCTGACTTGGGATATTGGTTGTCGCCAATCTTCAATTCCATCTGGTTCAGCTGAAGTCCCAGCGTGTCACCAGCGACGATCAATATCGCCGTGCGGGTTCCCACGCCAAGGTCCTGCGTGCCCATCTGGAGCTCTACCGATCCGGTTGGATAAATAGTGAGAGCGCAGTTGCTTTCGTGTCCGCGTCCTCCCCAGGTGTGGATGGCCAGTCCAAGCCCGCGTTTGGTAACGCCGGAATCCTGTCCGCGCGGATGCCAGTTCTGTTTCCAGCCGATGAGGTCACTGGCGATCATCAGCTCGTCGCGATACGTATCGGCGCGATGGTATGTATCTTCCGGCGGCGCGGTGAGCGCGATATTTTTCAGCATGAGTTGCAGAGGATCCATGCCGAGCTTGGCGGCGCAATCCTCAATGGCTGACATAGTGATGAGACAGCCTTGAGGATGATTGGGAGCGCGCCATGCGCGTGCCGGCCCGATATTGGTGGCGATGGCCGTGTGCTGCTTGCGCTGGTTAGGAATATTCACAACATAGGGCATGGGGGGAGCGCCGCCGCCACCCGGACCGCCGGTGCCCCATGATTCAGATTGCCACGCCGTAAGCGTGCCATCTTTTTTGGCTCCGACTTTTACCTTGGCAAAAGCCGATGGGCGGCAGCCTGCGACTTCGAGTTCGGCATCGCGTTCCAGCATCACGCGTACCGGCTTGCCGCCGGCCTTCTTTGAAACCTGCGCAGTGTAAGCGCCCCAGCGATCAATGCCAAACTTGCTGCCAAAGCCGCCGCCAATGTGGTCCTGATGAACATGCACATTGCTTTCCGGAATTTTCAGCGCCTGCGCGTACTGGCCCGCAAGTCCGGAAACATTCTGCGTTGAGATGTGGGAGAAGAGATGATCATTATCAGTCCACTCAGCAATGGAGCCGTGACTTTCCAGGCAGCAATGCGTGATCACCGGGCAGCCGTAAATTTCTTCCGACACGACTTCCGCCTCTTTAAAACCTGCATCAGGATCGCCTTTGACCTGCTCCGTCTCTTTCTTGTAAGGCGAATTGTTGGGCTGCGGTTCTTTCACCGGAGCGGCCTGCAGCGCTTTGATTACCTCATCGCTAACTTCATTGTCTTTCAGCCGCTTTTCCAGTTCGGGTGTCACCTTAAAGGCCAGACCGCGTTTTTGTATGGCAGCAATCACCTGATCGTCCGGCGCGTCGTCG
>DASXJO010000098.1:0-4381 GCA_036497385.1 Candidatus Angelobacter sp.
TCGGCGCGCGCGGTATCTATCTCTTCGGCTTTTTCCGCCGCCTCCGCCAAAATCGTCACTTTGGCTTGCAGGACCTCAGCAAAGCCCCATGCCACCGCGACCCGTTTGGTCTGGTTGCCCATGCGGTAGGTTAATTCGCCGGCGGCCAGTTCGCTGATCAGCGGAGCATGCCCCGGCAGCACCCCGAGATATCCCGTCTTGCCGGGAATTTCGATGTAGTCGACGGCCTCATTCACCACCAGCCGCTCCGGCGTCACGATCTCGAGTTGAATGGTATCTGCCATTGCTTACGCTGCTGCTCCAGCCTTCATCTTTTCTGCCGCTTCCAGCACTTCTTCAATCGCGCCCTTCATATAAAAGGCCTGCTCCGGAACATCGTCATGCTTGCCTTCAATAATTTCCTTGAAGCTCCGCACCGTATCCGCCACTTTCACAAACCGGCCTTCCATGCCCGTGAACTGTGAAGCCACAAAGAACGGCTGTGACAGGAACTTCTGCACTTTGCGCGCGCGTGAAACCGTGAGCTTGTCTTCTTCACTCAATTCTTCAATGCCCAGAATTGCGATGATGTCCTGCAAATCTGTGTAACGCTGCAGAATTCTCTTCACGCCCTGCGCCACGTCGTAATGTTCCTGGCCGACGATGTGCGGATCGAGAATGCGGGAGGTCGATTGCAGTGGATCGACAGCCGGATAAATTCCAATCGCCGTCAGCGGACGCGAAAGCACCGTCGTCGCATCCAGGTGGGCAAAGGTCGTGGCCGGCGCCGGATCGGTAAGATCGTCGGCGGGCACATAAATTGCCTGCACTGAGGTGATCGATCCGCGTTTGGTAGAGGTGATGCGCTCCTGCAACTCGCCCATTTCCGTGGCCAGGTTCGGCTGGTATCCCACGGCCGACGGCATGCGGCCCAGCAGCGCAGACACTTCTGATCCGGCCTGGGTGAAACGGAAAATGTTGTCGATAAAGAGCAGCGTGTCAGCACCTTCTTCGTCGCGGAAATACTCGGCGACCGTAAGGCCGGTGAGCGCCACGCGCAGGCGCGCTCCGGGCGGCTCCGTCATCTGGCCGTAAATCAATGACGCTTTCGATTCTGACGCGGTACCCGGCTTGATCACGCCGGACTCAGTCATTTCCAGCCACAGATCGTTGCCTTCGCGGGTACGCTCTCCCACGCCTGCAAACACTGAGTAGCCGCCATGGTGCTTGGCCACGTTGTTGATCAGTTCCATGATCACAACCGTCTTGCCTACACCAGCGCCGCCAAACAGGCCAATCTTTCCGCCCTTCAGGAACGGCTGGATCAGGTCGATGACCTTCACGCCGGTTTCAAACATTTCCGCCTTGGTCGCCTGCTCATCAAACGCGGGCGCTGGACGATGAATCGGCAACCGCTTGGCCGCGTTCACCGGGCCCAGGTTGTCCACAGGTTCGCCGATCACGTTCATCACGCGGCCCAGCGTCTCTTTTCCCACGGGCACAGAAATCGGCCCGCCAAGATCAAGCGCATTCATGCCGCGCACCATGCCGTCAGTGGCCTGCATTGCGACGGTGCGCACGCGGCCTTCACCCAGATGCTGCTGTACTTCCAGCACCACGTCAATCGGGTTAGGCACTTTGAAGCCTTCACTCGTCACGCGCAATGCCTGATAAATCGGCGGAAGATTGCCTTCAGAAAATTCCACGTCAACCGCGGGACCCGCGATCTGTATTACCTTGCCAACATTTTGAGTCGCCATAATTTTTATCTCGTCATCCCGAACCCCGTCAGCGAAGCCGCGCTTTCTTCAGCGGCTGAGTAGGGGTGAGGGACCTTGTGTTTTCAAAACTTTTACTACAGCTACTGCGCTGCTGCCGCGCCGCTCACAATCTCAATAATCTCTTTGGTGATTTTTGCCTGGCGGGCGCGGTTCATGGCCAGCGTAAGCGAATCAATCATGTCAGAGGCGTTGCTGGTGGCCGAATCCATGGCCGTCATGCGCGCCGCATGCTCGGCAGCTTCAGATTCCAGCATGGCGCGAAACAGCTGCGCGTAAATATAGCGGGGCAGCAGATCGCGGAACAGCTCTGCCGGCAGCTGCTCATAAATGTAGTCCACCTTCGCGGTGCCAAATTCCGCGGCCCGTGTATCCATCTCCGCAGTATCTGCAGCGCGGACACCCGCTCCGGAATGCGCGGCGGCTTCCAATCTTCGCGTGCGCTCCTCGCCTGTGACTTCCTCGGTGAGCTCATGAACGGTCTCGCCAATCGCGCGAATCGGGAGAACCTCATCCACCACCAGCCGCTGCGCAATGACCGACTTAAATTCGTTATAGGCGATGTAAACGGAATCGACCTTGCCTTCCGTGTAAAGGCGGATTACCTTGTCGGCAATTTCACGCGCGCTTTTCAATTCTGAGCGATTCATCAGGCCTACGTACTCCGCCACTACCTGAATCGGCCCTTTGCGCCCCGCGTCCGCTTCAAGCGCCACGGGATAACGGCGGCGGAAGTAGTCACGCGACTTTCTTCCCAGAGAGAGAATGTCGATATTCTTATCCTTCTTGTGATCGATGAACTTGGCTGCGGCTTTCAGGATGTTGGAGTTGAATGCGCCAGCCAGCCCTTTCTCGCCTGACACCACGATCAGCAACGTGCTCTTTTCTTCGCGACGCACCAGCAGCGGATGCAGCGGCTCGCCCGTATTCGGATCATAGACATCGGCCCGCGCGACGAGCGATTTCAGCACGTTGGTGATCATCTGCCCGAAGGGACGCGTTGCCAGCGCGCGCTCCTGGGCGCGGCGCAGCTTGGCCGCCGATACCATCTGCATGGCCTTGGTGATCTGCCGCGTGTTGCGTACGCTGCGGATTCGCCGCCGGATGTCTAGAAGATTCGCCATATTGCTTCAACGTTTCCGTAAAAAATTTCTTGCGTCAGGTCCTTCGACTCGCGTTTTCACGCTCGCCCAGGATTTCGGCAGCGGACTCCCACTTCGCTAACGTCCGCTGGTCGCCTCAACCCTCGCTGCAACTTTCTCCGACTGCCGCTCCGCGACAAAGCGCTGCTTGAATTCTTTCAGCGTTTTTTCAATTTCCGCCTTCATCGCGTCGTCGATCGTCTTCTTCTGCATGATCGAATCCAGCAGCTTGGGGTTCATTGACTCAACGTATTTGTTCAGCTCCTCAGAGAATGGCCGCACCTGCTCGACTTCAAGGTCATCCAGGAAGCCGTTGGTTCCGGCATAAATGATCATGATCTGCTTGCCGAAGGAAAGCGGCTGATACTGGTCCTGCTTCAGGATTTCTACCAGTCGTTTGCCGCGATTGAGCTGTGCCTGCGTCGCTTTATCCAGGTCAGAGCCAAACTGCGCGAAGGCCGCAAGTTCACGGTACTGCGCCAGTTCCAGCTTCAACGTGCCGGCAACCTGCCGCATCGCCTTGATCTGCGCCGAACCGCCGACGCGGCTTACTGAAATACCGACGTTCACCGCGGGACGCACGCCGGAATTAAACAGATCGGTTTCAAGGAAGATCTGGCCGTCAGTGATCGAAATCACGTTCGTAGGAATGTAAGCAGAAACGTCGCCTGCCTGCGTTTCGATGACCGGCAGCGCCGTAAGCGAACCGCCGCCCATCTTGTCTGACATTTTTGCCGCACGCTCCAGCAAACGTGAGTGAAGATAAAACACGTCTCCCGGATAAGCTTCGCGTCCCGGCGGACGGCGCAGCAGCAATGAAATCTCGCGGTACGCCGCTGCGTGCTTGGAAAGATCGTCAAAGATCACCAGCGCATGCTTGCCGGTATCGCGGAAGTATTCGCCCATGGCGCAGGCAGCATAAGGAGCCAGATACAACATCGGAGCAGGCTCAGACGCTGAAGCGGCGACTACGATCGTGTAATCCATGGCGCCGTTGTCTTCCAGCACCTTTACCACCTGCGCAATCGATGAACGCTTTTGGCCAATCGCGTTGTAAATGCAAATCAGGTTGTTGCCCTTGCTGTTGATAATGGTGTCCAGCGCCACGGCGGTCTTGCCGGTCTGGCGGTCGCCAATGATCAATTCACGCTGGCCGCGGCCCACGGGAATCATGGAATCGATGGCCTTGATGCCGGTGGCCATGGGCTCACGCACCGGCTGGCGGTCAATCACGCCCGGGGCAATGCGCTCAATCGCAATCTGCTTGTTGGAAGCGATAGGGCCCTTGCCGTCAATTGGCTGGCCCAAGGCGTTTACCACGCGGCCAATCATGCCTTCACCCACAGGGACTGACATGATCGTTCCGGTGCGCTTCACCTCGTCGCCTTCTTTAATTTCAGTGAATTCACCCAGCAGCACCGCGCCTACCTGGTCTTCTTCCAGGTTCATGGCCAGGCCGGAAATACCATGCCCGAACTGAAG
>DASXJO010000099.1:0-1587 GCA_036497385.1 Candidatus Angelobacter sp.
AAAAAAACTTGTTGAAGGGAGGAGCCCGGAGAAGATGCTGCCTCTTGCCCTTGAGGAAAATCGTGAAGAGCATAGCATGGACGCAAGCAGATTAAGCAAAAACTTAACTTAAAATAACATTAAAATTTCTAAAAAATCGACCTAATCAAAAAGAGGCTGGTTGAAGAAAAAACCAACCTCTTCTGGTGGTGGGACCTGCAATGCGGCTTACTTTTTAGATGGTGCCGCATGCGTTCGTAAAAACAAAACCGCCTGGAGTGAGCAGGCGGTCTAAATTTAAAAGGTGAACTTCTGCTATCCGGCCTTTTCCATCGCCGGCAGAGACACGTCGCGGCGCTCCACCATTTCTTTGGTGACTTCAAATTCCTTCACGCGCTTCTGGCTGGGCAGGTGATACATCAAGTCCAGCATCAGTTCTTCCAGGATCATGCGCAGACCGCGAGCGCCCACCTTGCGCGCCATGGCTTCACGCGCGATAGCAGCGAGTGATCCATCAGAAAAGCGCAGCTTCACGTTTTCAAACTCAAACATGCGCTGGTATTGCTTCACGATGGCGTTGCGCGGACGAGTAAGAATTTCGATCAGCGCGGCTTCGTCTAAATCATTGAGGATTCCGACGACAGGCAGGCGGCCGACAAATTCAGGAATCAGACCGAATCGGACCAGGTCCTGGGGCTCGGCTTTCTGCAGCAATTCAGTGTCACGCTTGCTGGCTTCAGTAAACTCTTTTTCCTTGGCTTCACTGGTGCGGAAGCCCATGGATTTTTTGCCGATGCGCCGCGCAACGATCTTTTCCAGCCCAACGAATGCGCCGCCGCAGATAAAGAGAATGTTGGTGGTATCGACAGGCGTAAATTCCTGGTGCGGATGTTTGCGTCCGCCCTGCGGAGGAACGTTGGCTACAGTGCCTTCCAAAATCTTAAGGAGCGCCTGCTGCACGCCTTCACCACTCACGTCGCGCGTGATGGAGGGGTTTTCATCCTTGCGGCCGATCTTGTCGATCTCGTCGATATAAATGATGCCGGTCTGCGCGCGGCCCACGTCGCCATCAGCGGCCTGCAACAATTTCAAAACAATGTTTTCTACGTCCTCGCCAACATAGCCGGCTTCAGTAAGCGTGGTGGCGTCCACAATGGCAAAAGGCACATCCAGCATGCGGGCCAGAGTCTGGGCCAGCAGGGTTTTGCCGGTGCCGGTGGGGCCGATGAGCATGATGTTGGATTTCGTGAGCTCCACCTCACCAGACTTGGTGCGGTTCATGTGGATCCGCTTGTAATGGTTGTAGACCGCGACAGAAAGCTTTTTCTTGGTCTGGTCCTGCCCGATGACGTATTCATCGAGGAACGTTTTGACCTCTTGCGGCTTGGGCAGATGGTTGGGAGCGGCTGCGGCATGCGATTCCGTGCGGTCGTCTTCCAGAATGGAGTTGCAGACGGCAACGCACTCATCGCAGATGTAAGCCCGGGGATAATCGCTGGGTGACGAGATGAGCTTGGCAACGGCGTCCTGCGACTTATGGCAGAACGAGCAACGAAGGGTTTCTTCCGGCGTCCTGGGCTTCACAATCTTGCTCCTTGGTTCAGTCGG
>DASXJO010000100.1:0-7493 GCA_036497385.1 Candidatus Angelobacter sp.
TCTTAGCCATTAGCTTTTAGATATTGGCTTTTGTGTTTTAGCTGCGAACAATTCGATCCGACCATTACAAATCAAGAACTGAACAATTTGCGCAGGCGAGGGCGGGTGAGAAGAGATTGCCAAAATCGCCGGAATTGCCAAAAGTGCCAAAATTGAAGAAAACAGCTATTTGCAAAAAAGCAGCCATTGGCCATTAGCTATTGGCTTTGTGTTTTAGCTTCCAGCATTTTTTCCAGTAGGGACATAGAAATTCTTGCGGGTTGTGTGCCCGTATAGTACCCACGGGCATCAAAATTAAAATACAAGAGAGAAAAGGACGATGGCCAAAAAGAAGACCGTTAGTCGTAGCGCAAAATCAGGAAAATTCGTAACCAAGTCTTACGCTAAAAAGCACCCGAGCACTACAGAAAATGAACGGGTTTATGTTGGGCGCAAGAAGAAAAGATAAGAAGGGAGAAACCTCAATGAACGAAACAATAAAGGTCGTGAAAGAGATTTTTGCTTATACTGAAACGATTGACGCCAAGATTGATGCGCTCCGTATGATATTGGAAGCAAACCAAGTGATTACCGGTAAGGCTTTTGTTGAAAAGCTTGATCACATAAAGGCCGGGAAAGCGAATAAGTGGAATGAGTTTTCTCGCATGCTCGCAGAAGCTCTACGGAGAGACAGTCTCCAGTTTTCTACCATTGACCAACATCTCAATCAGCCAAACCGCAATTAAAAAGTGAATTACGAGCGGGTGTTGAGGAACACGTTAAACCTGAACTGATTCCTGAAAGGCTAAAGAAGACCCGCAGGCGAGGGATTCTCAACCCAATCAAGCCAACACCAGGCTTGATTGGGGCCCGACCTGCGCTCCACGTTTGAGAAAAAGAAACACCCAAAAATTTCAAACTGAGCCACCCAGACCGGGTGGCTTTTTTAATGGAGAAAACCATGACAAAAGAAGAGATCCTAACGGCAATTCGAGAAGCGGCGGAAAAGCTGGGACATCCGCCGACGTTTTCACAACTGGAAGACATGACGCCCATGCGGAGACGCCACATTCGAAAGCATTTTCGCAACTACCTTTGGGCATTGCAGGAATGCGGGCTGACATCGAGGTTCAACAGCCGCCGGATACCGGAAGAGATGCTTTTCCTGGAATGGGCCAGGGTAGCGCGCAAGCTGGGGAAGATACCGAGTATGGTGGAATTTGAAGGAGCGAGCCAATACACCGTAGGTCCCTACCAGAGAAGATGCCGGCACTGGTCAAAAGTCCCGGAAGCGATGCGCGAGTTTGCGATGACGCACGATTGCGAGCGCGACTGGCAGGACGTGCTGGAATTGATACGGCTAAAGGACGAGAGAGAACTGTTGGCCACTGGTGACAAGTGGTCAAGCGGTCCGCTGCAGCCACGGGGCATAAGGGCCGACCGTCCGGTGTATGGGCCCGCCATGGCGCCCGTGACGCTGATGCATGAGCCTATTAACGAAATGGCAGTGGTTTTTCTGTTTGGCACACAGGCCGCCAGGCTGGGCTTTATGGTGACGCTGGTGCAATCGGAATTTCCGGACTGCGAAGCCTTTGTGGAAGTAGCACCGAACCGGTTCCAACGGCTGAAGATTGAGTTTGAAAAAGACAGCCGTAATTTCCAGAAACATGGACATGATCCGAATGGCTGCGACTTGATTGTGTGCTGGGAACACAATTGGCCGGAGTGTCCGGTGGAGGTGCTGGCGTTACGGGACGTGATTCTTGGCCAGCTTGCGCCGGAACAGAGAAAACAAAACCTACCACTGAAGCACGGAGAAAACAAAAAGCTCTTACCACTGATTAGCACTGATGACACTGATGGGAAAGATCAAAAAGCTTTACCGCGGATAAACGCAGATAAACGCGGATCGGAGGAGTAGGCAAAGGGTGAATTGGAACAGTAATTTTGGAACGTCCGCTATTTTTCCGTCTGTAATATGTCGGCCTTGGCGATGCTGACTCCTGCACGGGCTAAAGCCCGATCTGTGTTGAAGCTTTACGGCACGGATAAATCCGTGCCCTGATACGAACCTTGAACCACACCGGGGTATACAATCCTCCCACTTCCCGCATTTACAGAAATGGAGTCACCACCATGGACGACAGCAGGCGCAGATTGATTTGGCATGGCATGTTCCTGTTTTTGCTGGGACTGCTGACAGGATTTATGGAGACGAAGTTTTCTAATCCGAGGATGGGGCTGGCGGCGCATCTAGAAGGCGTGATGAACGGGACTTTTCTTATTGCGCTGGGCGCGGTGTGGATGGAAGTGCGGTTGTCGTTGAAGCTGAAAGCTACGGCGTATTGGTCCGCGCTGTATGGCGCTTATGTGAACTGGGTGGCGACGGTGCTGGCGGCGGCATGGGGAGTTGGAGCGCTCTCCCCGATTACCGGCGCGGGACATCACGCGCTGGCATGGCAGGAGACATTTGTTACTGCGATGTTTATGTCAGTGGGGCTGGCGACTGTGGGATCGGCGGTGCTGGTGCTGTGGGGATTGCGGCGGGCCGCGCAACTGCAGGACAAACCCTTGAAACACAGAGGAACCGAGGAAGCGGAGGCGAAGAAGGCTTCGGGTGCGCGAGACTAAACTTACGCTCTATGCGAATCTTGGGCTTTTAAGAAATCTCTAATCTTCATTGATCAGTTTTTCGGTTATCTTCTCTCTCTTTCTTTGTCGTTGGGTGAAACGCGCAGCCCGCGAATGTCATTACCCTAAGAGGGAAACGAAAAGCTTGCTACCTCCACGGCACATTTTTCGAACTTCTCCCCAAAAACAACAATTTAGATAGAAAGGTAAAACGTGAGCATGAACTCTCCGAATCCTGCGGGAGACCCATATTACCCTTGCTGCTAACCGCCTGCCTGCTTGCCGGGACGAACGTACACCTTAACGCTCAACAACCATTTCCGTTTTTGCAACCTGGGTTAACACAAGAACTCTTCGCGACGGGGGCACTGCCACCGGGTGAAATCGATGGTGGAATTGCTTTTGCATCTAACGGTGATCTCTGGGTAGATTCTTGCAATCGAAACACGCTTTTCAAGTTCCAGGCAGCTGTCACAACAGTAGTGAATGGCACTACAGTCCATGTCCAGTCGCCTGGCAGCCCAATCGCTGTCACTGCCGGATGCGGTCTAACGAACCATCCCGATGGAACCATGTACTCGAATACGGGCGGCGGCGTCACAAACTTGGACGCCACAACAGGAGCGCAGCTACGCCCGACATTTGGTCCTCAGGGAAATGGATTGGGCATTGCTGTTGATCCGCAGACGGACAATCTGGTTTATGTCGGCGGTATTGGTGGAAGTTGTTTTGGTGCGCCGCCGTGCACGATAGTGAGCGTTAACCCTGCTACATCCGTGTCAAACACGTTCGCGCAACTTAGCCCAACGGATGCCACTTTTATTGATGGGATCTTTTTTGATCCTACTGGGAATTTTCTTTTCATGGCCGTGCGAAATCCCGATCGCGGGCTCACCGTACTCAATAGAAATGGCGCGGTGATCCAACATGTTTCCATGAATACTTTCCCGGATGGAGTGGCGTTCCACACCCTGCCGGACTATGTGGTTACCAACAATAATGATGGAACAATTTCGCGCTTTGATTTTCCTGCCGGAGACTTTACTGTCGCACCAAGCCAGTCACTCATAGCCAGTGGAGGTTTCCGCGGAGACCTTTCCCAAGTAGGGCCAGATGCGTGTCTGTATGTCACGCAGGCCGCAACCCGGTTCCTGAATGGAACGCTTTCCGCTGACAACAGCGTGGTGCGGATCTGTCCCAACTTTGTTCCGCAACCGGGAGTAATTCCAGCTCATTTTGTAATTGGCGATAACAATGCGGCTCTGGGGAATCAAGTAACATTCTGGGGTGCGCAATGGGCCAAAGACAATTTCCTCACAGGAGGAAAAGTTCCTCGGGCATTCAAGGGATTTGCCGCCTCGGGTTCTCAAGGTTGCGGTAGTACCTGGAGCAGCGATCCCGGAGATAGTTCAAACCCTCCAGATACTGTTTCTCCCTTCATCGCTGTGATTGTTTCGAGCGCGATTACCCAGTCAGGCTCGGCTGTTACGGGTGATGTTTCAAAGATAGTGATTGTTCGTACCGACCCTGGATATGGTCCAGCGCCTGGACATGCCGCCACGGGAACCGTGGTTTCCGTCGTGTGCGGGAACTAACCGTAATCTTTCATCCCACTCTTTCATTGATTTCGAGGGAAGAGTGGGAGTTCCGAACCTGTAACACGCATTGATGTTGTGAAGGCCTCCCGGCCTAAATCCACCGCCTTGACTGGTTGAAAACCACCATCGCGCCCGCCTACTTATCTTAACTTCCGCTAACGAGCATTGAATCATGCAGATACGTTGCCATCCGATTGGCATGGCAGTTGCTTTGATGGATGGCAAGGGTTGAAGTAAGTAGCTTTACAAAAGAGGGAAGTTTTCGGATCGGGCGCGGAGGACGCGCCCGGTTTGGGTCCTTCAGTCGCGGCAAAACCGGCCGCTTATTCAGGATGACGATTTGAGGCGCGCTGATTGATGCAGCGCGCGACTTGATGGTGCGCCGAGCTGATCCCCGGCGCGCATTCATAAAAAAGGGGAGCGATGAAAACGGGCAGGTTTCTGGCAATCATATTATTTGTGCTGACAGGATTAGCGGCGGGCGCGTGGGCGCAGGCGTATCCGCCGGGGCCGAATGGGGAGACGTCGTCGAGCAACGCAGCGCCCGCGAGTGACGGCCAAGCACCAGCGCTGGCGCAGAATTATCCGCAAGGTCCTAATGGTGATGCGGCGCCAAATGGAGAAACGGCTCCCAGTTTGGGCGGGACGGCGCCACGAAGCGAAGGGCCGGCGCCGTCGGTGGCGAGAGTTAGTTTGATTCATGGCGATGTGTCCACGCAGCGCGGTGATAGCGGGGATTGGGGCAGCACGTCGATTAACGCGCCGGTGGTACGCGGTGACCAGGTGGCCACAGGCCAGGATGCGCGCGCGGAAATCCAGCTTGATTACGCGAATATCCTGCGGCTGGCGGCGCATAGCCAAGCCAAAATTGCTGACCTGACGCCGAAGCGCATTCAAGTGCAGGTCGGGCAGGGATACGCCAGTTACACCATGCTGAAAGGCAGCGAAGCGGATGTGGAAATCGATTCGCCGAATGTGGCGGTGCGTCCGCTGAGGGCGGGACGTTATCGCGTGCAGGTGAATTCAGAGTCCGAGACTGATGTGATCGTGCGGGAAGGCGAAGCGGAAATTACCACGCCGCAAGGCAGCACTCGGGTGCATTCGGGAGAAATTATTGCTGTCCGCGGGACTGATGAGCCGGAATATAAAATCAGCAGCGCGCCCAGCAAAGACGATTGGGACATCTGGAATAGCGATCGCGACCACGTGGTGCGCGACTCAGAGAGCGTCGGCCACACCAACCGCTATTACACCGGCGTGAATGATCTTGATGCTCATGGTAGGTGGATTTACGTCCCGGGTTATGGCAACGTCTGGCAGCCATATCAGGAAGCAACGTGGGCCCCATATCAGACAGGAAGATGGGTATGGGAGCCCTATTACGGCTGGACCTGGGTAAGTTATGAGCCGTGGGGCTGGGCCCCATATCACTATGGGCGTTGGTTTTATTACGGTAATAATTGGTGCTGGTGGCCTGGACCACTGTATGTCGGCTATCGCCCGTTATGGTCTCCCGCCTTCGTTTTCTTTGTTGGCTTCGGACACCGTTCCGGCTTCGGCTTTGGCTCCATCGGATGGTTCCCCGTGGGCCCGCATGATCCGTTTTATCCCTGGTATGGACGCGGCTTTCACCACGTGAACGTGGTCAACATCACAGTGATCAACAATTTCCACGGCCGTGGCGGCTTCATTGCTCCGCTTGCTGTGCGCGGACGTCAGCCGTATTTCTCCAACGCGCATCTGGCGCTCACCAACCCTCGCGTGCGTGGCTCGATCACCAGCGTCTCGGCGGAAAACTTTGGCCGTGGCGGCCATGAGGGCTGGCGTCACGGCGTGGACGAACGCGAACTGCGCGAATCCCGCGTGATGACGGCGAACTTGCCCGTTGTCCCGTCGCGCGAAAGCCTGCATGCCGGCAGCGGCAATAGCGGCGCGCCCGCAGGCATACAGACGCGCAACAGCGATCGTTTCTTTACCAAGCACGCTCCTCCTGCGGCAAAGCAGGAATCATTCCATGACCAGATGCAGCGCGTGCAGCGCGTTGTGGGACCGCAAACTGCGGGCGCAAGCCACGGCAATTCCAGTGGCGTAAATGCGCGGACTGGCAACACTGAAGTTCCGAGATCTGGCGGTGCAGCAAATGGCGCAACCAATACTAGCGCAGGGCAGCATTCGTTGAATGAAGACGGACGCCGCATTGAATCCGGCATGAACAACGCGCATGCGCCGAACAGCGGCTCTTCCGCTGGTCCTGCAAGCAGCAACTCGGCGCAGGATCATTCCCGCGCCGACCACAGCGGCTGGAACAAATTTAGTTCGCCCTCAAGCCATTCCGGTGGCGACAGTGGGAGTGGCCGTTCTGAATCCTCAGGAAACCCGAGAAGCTCAGGCGGTGGAGTGAGTCGCCAAAACAATGACCACCAGAGTAACGGGCGGCAAATCAACAACCGCCAAAACAATGGTCGCCAAATGAGCGACCATCAGATTAATTCCGAGATGTCGCAGCCGTCTGATCGCAGCGCAGGACAGACGTCGCACGCGCCGGAGAGCGGTGGCTGGCAGAAATTTCCTTCCAGCGCCGACCACGGTTCAAGCTCCGGCCGCGGTTCAGATCACAGTTCAGCAGTTGATCACGACTCAGGCCCTGGGATTTCCGCAGCAGACCGCGTTGACCACGCATCGCAGGGCAACTCTAGCACTGGAAACAGCAGGCCTCCGCTGGATATGCATCGGCCTATCGTGACTCCCAGGGAACAGCCAAGCAGTGCGTCGCCCGCGCAGCGGAGTCAGCCTCGTTACAATCCGCCGGCCCAACACAGTGAGCCTCGGCAGAATCCCCCGGCGCCACGCGGTGAATCTCGCGGCTCATACTCAGGATCAGGTTCGGGATCGCACAACAGCGGTGGCGGCTCATACTCGCGCAGCAGCGGTGGCGGCTCATACTCGCGCAGCAGCGGTGGCGGTGGATCGTCATCTCACGGGAATAGTGGAGGCTCATCGTCCCACAGCGGCGGAAGCCACAGCGAATCACACTCGAGTTCGGGCTCCAGCTCCCACCATCGCTAGAGAAGCAGCAAGAACATTGCTGGTCAGATTTGGTCTTTTATCGGCACTTGACGACAAAATAGCTTCACGTGTCCTAACGGGAACGTCGCGACAAGCGCGACTCACGTGACCCAATTTTTGGCTAGAAAACAGAATGAGCGACGGACAACCAACCGTCGCTCATTTTGCGCTTAAGCGTGGAACTGTAACCCGCAGTTACCAGACTCCCTTATCGCTGCC